>JALNWB010000027.1 GCA_023231105.1 Ignavibacteriaceae bacterium
CATGTTAATTGTACCGGAACGAGATAGAAGTACAGCAAAGGAAAAGGTAGCAGCATTTTTGAAAAACGGATCTGATACAAGCTTAGGGACAACAATAAAAATTAATGCATTACGGAAAAATGGTGAAGAATTTCCGGCGGAGTTATCTTTTTCCAGCGTGTTGATGGACGATCAACTCTACGCAACCGGTATTATCCGTGATATAACTAAAAGGGAAAAAATGGTTGCCGATCTGATTGAAGCTAAAGAAAAAGCCGAAGTTGCCGACCGATTAAAATCAGAGTTTCTTAATCAAATGTCGCATGAGATACGCACTCCCCTTAATGCCCTGCTTAATTTTTCAGATTATATTCATGATGACCTTAAAGAGAGAGATCAGTTGACGGACGATATAAATGAGAATTTTAATGAGGTGAAAGAATCCGGGGCAAGAATCATTAGAACGGTAGAATTAATCTTACTCATGTCTCAAATACAAACAGGCAGCTATGAAAACAATCCAACTCAAACGAATATTTACAATGAAATTCTAAATCCATTAACTAATAAATATCGCCGGATGGCAAGTGAAAAGAATTTGGAATTTAATGTAATCAACAAAAGTGACACCCCATTTTCGTATGTTGATCCTTACTCTGTGACCCAAATATTATCTCATCTCATTGATAATGCAATTAAATTTACTAACGAAGGAAGTGTTACTATTGAAATCGAAAAAAACAATATGCAGAATTTAGTTGTTTCAGTAATGGATACCGGTATAGGAATATCTGAAGCGTATTTGCCAAATCTCTTTGCTCCCTTTTCGCAAGAACAACAAGGTTTAACAAGAACATATGATGGGAACGGTCTTGGATTAGCTTTAGTTAAGAAATTATGCGAAATGAATTCTATTTCAATTGAAGTGAACTCAATAAAAAGTAAAGAAACTTGCTTTAAGATGATTTTTCCATGATCCAAAGATTACTTTACCCATGTTACTGAAGCCAAATGTTTAATAACAAGTATTACGTTTTAAATCATCCATTCCACGCGCGGAATATCTTAACCTTTTTTTCTACATTATTCATTATCATATAACTCCCCAACCTTGCTTTTAGTACAAGTGAAATCTCGGAACCTTTTGAAATTAAGGTATGTCCCACTTTATCTTTTATCGCTTCCGCAATAACCATCCCAGCTTCAATGTCTTCAATGTTTATAGTAACGATGCGGAGCCCGGAATAAATACCGGCAATCTCTGCATCAAGAGCGACTAAAATATTTGTATCGTATTCCCCGCTTTTTTCTTTCATTTTTTGAAGAGCTGCTTTTTCGTCTAAGCCGGTGCGCAGGTAAAAATCATAATCGTCCAACACTTTTAGAATACGCGCTTCAATCGGTATCTCATCAGCTTGAATTTTCCCTTGTGTTTTTGAATGTGCATTAAACGGCATAAGTTGATAGGAAATAATGTTGGAGATATTTTCCAACCTTGGAATATTTGCAAGTAACGATTTCCCTATCTGCGGATGAGACTGGTAGAGATTTTCTTCTTCAGGTGTTAGTGTTTCTCCGTTCAATCTTTTTTCTAAAATATCCGAGGGAATTGCAACACAACCGATCTTCGAAAGGAGAACCATCGTTTCAATTTCCCATGTATTATTCAACCCAAATCTATAAGCAATATTTTTAGTTAAGTTGGTTAAACGGCTTGCCTGACTAAATGCTTTGGGATTAAACACCGATAAAATATCGATGAGAAGTTTAATACTTCCTTTAAGTGTTTTTTGCAGCAATTCTTTTTCTGCAGTTATCAGAGCATACTGACTTAACGCATCACTTAACGCGTCAATTAGAACATCATTTGGACATGGTTTTGTCAGCAGTCTAAAAATGCTTCCTTTGTTTACGGCGGTGATGGCTGTATTGGTATCTGCATATCCGGTAAGCATAATTCTAACGGTATCCGGGGAATACTTTTTAACTTCAGAAAGAAAAGTGTTTCCGTCTATACGTGGCATTTTGAAATCAGACAATACGACGGCAAAGGTTTCCGGTTTTGTAAATAATTTTAATGCCTCTACCGGATCGCTGCTTGTTGAAACGTTAAATTTTATTCGCAACGTTCTTTTATAACTTGAAAGAATATTTTCATCGTCATCAACTAAAAGAATTCTATTGTTCATTTCTGAAATCTCCGTTTTCGAAATTCTTACAAATATTTTTGACAAGTTTATTGTCCGGGTATAAATCGCGCAGCAAGTAAGGATCAAATTTTTCTTGGTTTGCAAGTATGTTGGCTAAGTGAACCGCGGACATTGGGGAAACCTCAACATCATCAGCTTTTAAAGGAAGATGATGAAAAGCGGCAATTTCCAAAATAGGAACCGGCAATCCCCATAAACCAAGTAAATATGCGCCAACCTCCGAGTGTGAAGTATCGAAAAGTTTATACTCCGCATCGATGTAACTTAATTTATCAGTGTTCATGCTTTGATTTATCTTTTCAGTGTAATCTTGCGTTTGCAGTAAAATTAATTTACCGATATCATGCACAAGTCCGCCTAAAAAAGTAGAATCCAAAACGCTTTTTTCATAAACTTCGGAACGAATGATTTTACGCGCAAGCTCGCCGACTTTGTAACTATGTTGAAAAACTCTTTCGGCAAAAAATTTGTTATAATCATTGAAGTTGAGTGATGAAAATATTTTTACATACATAGCGAGTGATTTAATGGTTTCAAAACCTAAAAAACTGACCGCGTAAACCGGGTCGGTAATTTTTTGAGAAACTCCGAAAAAAGCTGAATTAACCAATTGCAAAATTTTTGTGGTCATGGCAACATCTTTTGAAATTATTTCTCCAACTCCTTTAACTGATGCCGTGGATGAGTTTATTTCTTTTTGAAGTTTTACATAAATGCCCGGCAGTGTAGGGATGGTTGAAATTCCGGAAATAAGATTTAATATTTTTTCGTTATTTACAAAATTCCGGAGCTTGCTTATTCTTTCAATTGATTCCTTTAAAGTGTTTGCATCGCACGGTTTTGATAAAAATTGATGCGCTACGTTCGGAAGGTTTAATATAGACTCTTTTTCAGTATAACCGGAAAGAATAATTCTGACAATATTCGGATAGAGCTCTTTTATTGTTGTGAAAAGATGAAGCCCGTCAATCTTTGGCATTCGCATATCCGAAACAACAACGTCAAATTTTTCGATGGTTAAAAGTTCCAACGCTTCTTCGCCGCTGTTGGCAAAAGACATTATCCATTCTTTCCGGAAAGGATAGAGCATCCGTTTCAACCCTTGAATAATATTTATTTCATCATCTACAAAAAGTATTTTCATTTGGGTAATTATGAAATTGGTAATTGAATAATAAAAGTTGCACCTTTGCCGTACGATGATTCCGCGGTAATGCTTCCTTTATGTTTATTTACAATAATATCATGAGCCAGAGAAAGTCCCTGCCCGGTTCCTTTTCCTACTTCTTTTGTAGTAAAGAAGGGATCAAAAATTCTTCCTAAATCTTCCGGTTTAATTCCTGTTCCTGTATCGCTGATTCTGAATTCTACAACTTTGTCAACATGCTTTGTCTCGATCACTATTTTTCCTTTTGTTCCCGGGTCTTTTCCTACGATTATTTGAATAGCGTGAACAGCATTAATAATTAAATTTAGGATAACCTGATTGATTTCATCAGGGATGCAAGAAATTGCCGGTAAAGTCGGATCAAGTTTCATTTCCAGATCGGCGACATATTTCCATTCGTTTTTAGAAATGGCGGCGGTAACTTGAATGCCGTGATTTAAATCCGAAAAAGTTTTTTCCCGTTGTTCAGGATGCGCAAAATCTTTCATCGCAGAAATAATTTTACTTACCCGTTCGATTCCAACTTGCGTCTGTTCAATTGCCGAAGGGATTTCGTTTATGAAATATGGGATATCGAAATCTTCCTGAATTTTTCGTATCGCTTTAATAATTTGGACAAAATCTTTAAAAGCAGCGGAATCTTTTACCGATTCGTTAATGGAAGTTAGTAAAGTATTAAAAGATTCAAAAGCATCTTTAAGGAAATTTGTATTGTCGCTGATATATTGCATCGGCGTGTTAATCTCGTGAGCAATACCCGCGGCAAGTCTTCCGATCGATTCCATTTTTTGTGAAAGTGAAAGTTGTTTTTCTATTTTCAAACGCTCTGTCATATCTCTAATAATGTAAACAAACCCGCGCACTTTTCCTTTTTGATCGCGCAAGACATTAGAGTTAATAGAGATCGTTAATTTCTTTCCGCTTCTTGAAAGTAAAATCAGATAATCGTTCATCTGACTTTCCTGGTTAAGGTTATCATAACCGCCGGAAGTTTTTTTAGTCTCTTTAATAACCGGTTCTTCTTTGTGAAATTCGAGAACAGAAAAAATTGATTTTCCTAAAAGCCATTTTTGTTCCACACCAACAATTTCTTCGGCGGCATTATTAACCAAATTAATTTTATCTTCAAGATCGGTTGTAATAACGCCGTCGGTAATACTTCTTAAAGTTACGCTGAGTTCTTCCTTTTCCGATTGCAGCGCTTCTTCCGCTCTTTTTCTTTCAACTGCGTTGATGATGATGTCTGCAATGGTTGCCAGCTGGTCCAAATCTTCTTCGTTCCATTTATATTCACTTTGCAGACGCTCGTATCCCATAAATCCTCTTAACCGTGAGCCGTAAACCATCGGGACGAGGATGAGCGATTTAGTTCCTGCGAAAAGTTGTTTTTGTTCCTCTGAACTTTCGCCGAAGGTGTCTTCCGCAAAAAAGGGAAGATGAATTACTTCAAAATTTGAAAGCATAGAAATAATCCAGGGGAAAGTATCAACCGGTGTATTTTTAAATTTTTCGGTTTTCAAATCGGAAATACTTTCAGTCCATTCAAAAGTTTTATCAATATAATTTCCGTCTCCTGAAAACAAAAAAAGATAGCTTCGCTGAACGTTTAAAAAATTACCGACTCCCATAATGGTATAGTCAATTCCGTTATCAATTTCTTCCGAAGTGTAGTGGATAAAATTTGAAGAAATTGTAGTGACCATCTTTTCAAGTTGAATTCTGCGGTTGAGAGCCTCTTCCATTTTTAGTTGTTCTTTAAACAACATTGCGTTTTCAAGAACGATAGCCAATTGTTCACCGATCATGGTGAAAAGTTCAATGTCGGAATTTGCAAAACTGTTGATGGAACTGGTGTTATCTAACCGTAAAACTCCAATCACTTTTTGTCTGCTTTTTATTGGAACGGCTATAGTTGATTTTATTTGTAACCGCTCGGCATAATCGGAAGAAATAAGTTTTGATTTCGAACAATCATTTATAATGATCGGGCGCTGTTCTTTAAAACATATTTCACTGAATTTTGAAGCTATATTTGTTGAAGCCGATTTATTATCCAACTGATGTGCATCAACAAGAATATCCAGTTCTGGATCGTGAAGGAACAAACTTGCCATGTGCACGCCGCGGTCGCTTAAATATTGGGGAATGACTTCATAAACTCTTGAAAAAACTTTGTTCAAATCCATAGTGGATTGAAAGGTTTCGTTAAGAACTTTAAGCAATTGCAAACGGGTAATTTTATCTTTTAGGGCTTCCTCTGCATTTATTCTTTCCGTAACATCTCTTGAAATTCCAACGATGCCGGTAATTTTTCCCGTCGTGTCAAAGATCGGAACTTTTGTAGCCGAAATCCATTTTGCATTTTCGTCGCTCTTTACAATTTTTTCAACTTTATCAATTAAGGGAACGCCTGATTCCATCATCCGCTGTTCATCTTTGAGAGTAGCTTCCGCAAACTCTTTCGGAAAGAAATCGGAATCCATTTTTCCGATTGCATCTTCGGGAGATTGTAAATCCAACAACTTTGCCTGGGCTTGATTAATACGAATAAACCGGCTTTGGGTGTCTTTGAAATAAATAATATCTGGAATGTTGCTTAACAAACTATGAAGAAGATTTTTTTCATAGGCGAGCTGTTTTTCGGTTTCCTTTCGCTCCGTGATATCATTGATAATACCGACAATACCGCCGGGGTTGTTGTCGTACTTCATGAAGGTAGCTTGATTAATAATTACATCGTGGAGTGAGCCGTCTTTATATTTTATTTGAGCTTCAAAAGTATCATCCCCGGTTTGATTGTATAGCGATTGGTCAAGGAGATTATATTTGTCCGTCGCTTCTTCAGATGTAAATTCAATGATGTTTGTTTCGGAGGAATTTGAGTCAGGCAGTCCGATATTTTTTTCGAAAACCGTATTTACACCGAGATAACAACCGTTTATATCTTTATAAAAAACAGGATTCGGGATTGCATTAATTAATACCTGCAAAAAGGTAAGCTGGTTCATTAATAAATCTTCCGATTCATTAATTCTCTTTTTTTGTTGACTGTCTTTTCCTGTTTTTTTGATTGCGGTGATTAAACGGGACATGTCGTCTTTGGTTACAAAGTCATTTGCTCCGTGAGAAAGAGATTCGAGTATAAGTTTTTGAGGAAGTTTTTTCGATACAAAAATGAATGGAATATCGGGACGTTTTTCTTTTGCTATTTGTAAAGCGGCTAATCCGCTAAGATTTGCCAGGGTATAATCCGAAAGTATCAATTGGCAATTGTTGTTGTTTAAAGCGCTTACAAAAGAGTCTTTATCATGAACAAGAGTTGTTTTGCAGTTAATTTTATTTTCTTTTAAGAATGCCGGCAGACAATCGGCATCAGCCAAATTATTTTCAAGTATAAGTATATGCGTCTTTTTATTCATTTAAGGGGAAATATTTATTAAGAAAACGGAATAGGTTTTTCCATAGTTTATAATCGAAGAAAAAAATATTAAATTAAGTTTACTGCGGAGGGGAGATATTTGGTTTGAAGCCGGTCAATTACCTTTGGATATTGAATTTAACTCAGGCTAACCGATGATAATATGGGCTAAAAACTATTGTACGTTTTTTGTTACCTCTATGCCAAGCTGCTCCATGCGGTAACGCAGTTTGGAACGCGAAAGCCCAAGAACTTTAGCAGCTTTTACCTGGTTTCCATTTGTAATTTTCAAAGTTTTTTGGATCAAATCTTTTACGACTAAATCAATCTTCATTCCTTTTGCGGGAATCTTCAATACAAATTTGTCTTCATCTTTAAGTTTTTCAGATTCATTGTCAAAAATAAATCCAAAATGAACTTCCTTAAGTTCTTCATCTTCTGTTAATAGAATAACTCTTTCCATCACATTCCGGAGTTCGCGGATATTTCCCTTCCAAGTGTACTTTTGAAACTTCGAAATAACATCCGGAGAAATGAGTCTTGTTTTTTTATTAAACTTAACGGAAAATTCCTTTAAAAAAGTATAAGCTAATACCGCGATGTCTTCCTTTCTTTCGCGCAGCGGGGGAACGGTAATTTTTGCAACGTTCAAACGATAAAACAAATCTTCTCTAAAAGTTCCTTTTTTTACTTCATCTTCCAGATTTTTATTTGTAGCTGCAAGTACGCGAACATCAACCGAGGTTTCCTTTTCCGCACCAAGGCGGTAAAATTTTTTTTCTTGTAGCACACGCAACAGTTTCGCCTGAAGGTCTAAAGATAGTTCGCCTATCTCATCTAAAAGGATAGTTCCGCCGTTGGCAAGTTCGAATCTGCCAAGTTTAGTTTTTAGTGAAGCTCCGGTAAAAGCTCCTTTTTCATGCCCAAAGAGTTCGCTTTCAGCTAATTCTTTTGGAATAGTAGCGCAATTAATTTGAATAAAAACGGCATTTTTTCTTAAACTGTTTTGATGAATAAATTTTGCAAAAACTTCTTTACCGGTTCCGCTTTCTCCTTCGATCAGGATGGTGGTATCGGGACTTTTTGCCAATTTTTCTGCTGAGTTAAGTATTCGCTGTATTTTTGCGTTTTTACCGAAAAATTCTCTTGGAAGTTCGTTCTCCTTAAGCAAACTATGTAATTTATCTACCTCAGCTCTAAGCGATACATTTTCCAACGCTTTATTAAGGACGAGTTTAAGCTGTTCTAAATCAATAGGCTTTAGCATGAAATCAAATGCGCCGGATTTCATTGCCGAAACCGCAATATTTACATCAGCGTAACCGGTAATCATTATAACCGGGATATGAGAATATTTTTTATGGAAGTGTTTTTGAAGTTCTAAACCGTTGTGTGTTGTAAGGTAAATATCCAATAGGATAACATCGGGTTCAAACTCCTCAATTTTATCGTTAGCTTCTCCTGCGTGCATACATACTTGAACGTCGTATCCCAATTTTGTAAGGACTTTGTTAAGCGAAAGACCGACTAAATTATCATCGTCAATTACAAGAATTTTAAATTTCATTTTTACTTACCAATAAGTTTAAATTAAATATTAAGAAAAATTTAGAACCTTTACCTAATTGGCTTTCAAAATTAATTTCGAATTTAAGTTCTTCCGCCAATGATTTACAGACGCTTAATCCCAACCCGGTTCCCTTTTGTTTTTTTGTGAAAAAATCGTTAAAGATAGTCACTTTGTCTTCATCGCTTATTCCAACTCCGTTGTCTTCAACTTCCCAAACAATATTTTGCATTTGATTTGTGTAAACCCGGATAATTACTTTACCGCCGTCATTACAAGCTTCAACTGCATTGGTAAGAAGGTTAAGAAAAATTTGAAGAAGTTTATTTACATCGCATCGGACATAAGGAATATCGGGAGAACACTCTTTCGCTATCAAAACTTTTTTACGCGAAGCTTCAGCCTCAACTATATCCGTCGCATAATTTGAGATTTGTTCTATCGAGCAGAGTTTTTCTTCTTTCGTGTTAGGACGCGAAAAAAAAAGCAAGTTATCTACTAAAGCTTGAATTCGGAAAAGCGCTTGAGATGAGTTTTCTATCGTTTCCAGTAAATCATCTGAGAGTTCATCACGGTGCATATTAAGATAATCCAAACTTAATTTAACCACTGAAAGAGGATTCCTAATTTCATGAAGAAGTGTTGCGGTAATTTTTCCTAAAATGTGTAAGCGGTTTTCCGAGACAAAATCATCAAACATATATCACACCTATAACATCAGTACGTATGTTCAAATTAAATAAAAAGGTTAGAGAAAAATAAAACTTTATTTGATTAATTTTCATTAATCGTCCATTAATTTACAAATATTCTTGCTTTAACATTAAGACATTTTTTCAGCAAAAAAAAGATTTCTAAATATTTCTTTTGCTTGCGTTCTTTTGCATTATTCGGGGAAGGTTAATTAATTTCAAATCCGTTCGATAATACAGTCATAATCATAATATTGTCCTCGCAAACAGTTAAATATAAAACTAAATGACCGAAATTAATACTATAAATAGTGAAACAGCTTCTTTACCGGAAAAGATTTTAGAGGCATCTAACGACAAATTTAAAAGTTTTGCAAAAGAATATTTTCAATTTGAAGCAAAATCGTCTATTGAATATCTAACAAGGATTAAAGAAAGCATTAAATTTTTTCATTTAGAGGTTCCGGTTCATCTTAACGAAGTTTTTATAAGAATTGAAGAGGCGCCTCTTTTTTGGATTTACGACTCGCCGATTGTACAATATTTAGAAGACCTGCTCAGAATATATTTGGGTAAAAGTAATGACTATGATAATTATAAAACCATAAAAGATTTTTATACAAAATGGATTGTAATTAAATCTGAAAACGAGAAAAGATATTTTGCCAATTCGACATTAAACTATATTGATAAATCAACCTCAAAGTACAACTTTTTTTATCTCCTTCTTAAAGCGGTTCTTTTCACCTTTGAAAAATCGATAGCAGATGCAGCAGCGGCAAATGAACTTTTTAATAGAAGTATTGAAGTTGTTAACTCGACCAAAGTAAATGAAACGTATAAAGATGAACTTCTCTACATTATTAATGTTTTTTCGGGTTTCGCCTTTTTGAAACAAAAAGATAATGAACAAGCAAAAAATAAATTTAATAACGCTCTTAAAATCAAACCATATGGAGTAACCGCAAAATTTTATCTCGCGCTTGTAGAAGTTCAGCAAGCTGAATATGAAACAGCTTCGTTCCTGGTAAAGGAACTCTATGAATATGATTTGAACAGAATTGAGTATGCGGTCAATAAAAACAATGCCGGTATGTTTAAGTATTTTGTTAATAATTCGGTAGTCTATAATTTATTTTATCATAGAGAATTTGCCGTTATTATTAACCAGATGGAAATTAATTTTAATAGCATGTCGGGACCGGATTCCTCCTTGATCACCCAGTTAAAATCAAATCTAACCAGATTGAATAATTTGGAGATGAAGAATTATTATTCCGAAGAAACGACAAAAACTATTACCTTTTTGGAAAAATTAACAGATCATTTCTTTGAGAGTAAGAATTTACTTGTAATCAATTCTCTTGACCTTTTTATTCAGAAATTCAATGCGTTGGGGCAGTCAATTTACGAATCAATCAAACTAAAATATTTTAATGAAGTAAAAGAGAAGCTGAAAATATTTGATGATCAAATCCAAGAGAAACGATATGCAATAACACTTCTTACAAACGATTTTGAATCTTTAAAGATAAGACAAAAAGATAAGTTAGCGGCTTCATTAAAAGAAATAGAACAGAAAATAGAAGACTACATTTTATTAATTAATGCGAAGATAAACTCACTTCCGTTAGAAAGTAAACACGATCCAGTCTATTCTTTTAAAAATATGATGACTTATAACGTGGTAATCTCTTCTCTTCTCTTTTTAATTGGTGGTTGCTCAGGGTATTCCACACAATATTTTAGAGGCGGGATGGAGTTTAAGGAAGTGCTTGGACAATTAATTTTTGCCGGCATAAAATGGGGATTAGCTACCTTCCTAATCGGATTTTTATTATCGCTTATTGTTGCGGTTTCCACTTTTGTTACGCGTACAGCGTACAAACAAAAATTGTTGCAAAAAATTAATTGGCTAAAAAATCAAAAAGAACTTGAAATAAACGGCACAAAAAAGGAAATTGAACAGAAAGAAAAATTGCTTCAAGAGAATTATGATGAGAGAATAGCGAATTTGAAAAATTTAATTGAAGAATTATCGAAAGAACGCTCCACTCTTGAAAATGAAACCAGGCAAGAAACCGATGAGAAATTAAAAAAAGAATCCGCCCCATTACTGGCTCTGCTAACTACGGGAACCACCCAATAGCATGGCTAATGTTAGCCATGGTTTGATAATAAGCCAATCATTAAGCTAAATCTCTTGTTTTTTCTGCGAATTTGTTAGGATTAACTGGTATAAAAATTGTCAACTAATAGATGAAATTCACATAAAAAATTAGTGACATGCATTTATTAAAAACGTACAAATCTAAAAATGAGCGCCTAATATATTCTCGAGATGATAAATCGAAAATGCCGAAATATAATGCTAACATTATTTCAGGCAATTATCCTTTTGACGTTAAAAAAGAAGAGACGCTTTATGTTACTCAGCCTTCTTTACCGCCACTGGAAGAATTTATAGAATATCTTGCTGATATTTGGGAGAGTAAAGTTTTAACCAATAATGGTAAATATCATATACTTTTTGAAAAAGCATTAGCAGAATATCTTGGCGTTAAATATGTATCGTTGTTTTCTAACGGAACGCTTGCACTTATTTCAGCTTTACAAGTATTAAGAATTGCAGGGGAAGTAATAACAACGCCCTATAGTTTTGTAGCAACAACGCATGCTTTGCATTGGAATGGAATTCAACCTGTCTTTTGTGACATTGATCCTCAAACCAAAAATTTAGATCCGGATAAAATTGAGAAATTAATTACTCCTAAAACCACGGCAATTCTTCCTGTCCACGTATATGGAAACCCATGTGATGTAGATAAAATTGAAAAGATAGCAGATATTTATGGTTTAAAGGTAATTTATGATGCCGCCCACGCTTTTGGAGTAACCGTAAACGGGAATTCTATTTTAAACTTTGGCGATCTTTCCATTCTAAGTTTTCACGCCACTAAAGTTTTCAACACATTTGAGGGAGGAGCAATTATTTGCCATGACGACAAAACAAAAAAGCGGATAGATTATTTGAAAAATTTTGGGTTTGCAGACGAGGTAACCGTAGTTGCTCCTGGAATAAATGCAAAGATGAATGAATTTCAATCTGCACTTGGTGTTTTGCAGTTAAAATATATTGACCAGGTCATAAAAGACAGGCAAAGAGTAGCTAATATTTACCGAAATAAGTTAAAAAATATTGACGGCATTACATGTTTTGATGATTTAGAAAATGTTAAGCATAACTACTCTTACTTCCCCATTTTTATTGACAAAGAAAAATTCGGTAAATCGAGAGATGAAGTTTATAATTTGTTAAAAGAAAATCATATCCTAGCGCGACGATATTTTTATCCTTTAATAAGCAATATGCCTTCGTATCGGGCAATACCAAGCGCCGCAATAGATAACTTACCTGTAGCGAACAAGACTTCCGATCAGGTACTTTGTTTACCTATTTATGAAAATTTGAAAGAGGACGAGGTGCAAACCGTGGTCGATTATTTTATAAAGAAGGAGTTGTTCTAATTATGTTAATTATTGGAGCTAAAGGTTATGCAAAAGAAGTTGTAGAAGTAGTTAAACAATTAGGGGCAACAAATAACTTATCTTTTTATGATGATGTTAGCCAAGATTTGCCAAAACTTTTGTTCAATCAATTTCCTATTTTACGAAACACGGATGAAGCAAAAGAGTATTTCAAAAATATTGATAATAAATTCGTTCTTGGTGTAGGCAATCCAAAGACAAGATACGAACTTTATAAAAAGTTTGAATCAATTGGAGGTCATATAACTTCAATAACAGCACATAGCGTTGAAATGGGGAGTTATGGTCTAAACATAGAAATAGGGGTGAATATTATGCAAGGAACAATTATTACTAATGATGTTCATATTCAGATGGGTTCGTTAATTAATTTAAACTGCACAATTGGGCATGACGTTATCATTGGCAAATTTTGTGAACTTTCTCCTGGCGTCCATATCTCAGGCAGAGTAGTATTAGGTGATTTTTGTTCTGTAGGAACCGGAGCCGTAGTGCTTCCTAATATTAAAATAGGTAAAAATTGCTCAATAGGAGCCGGTGCTGTGGTAAACAAGGATTTGCCAGATAATTCAGTCGCAGTAGGAGTTCCTGCAAAGATAATTAAACAACTAGAATCCTTCAGTGAATAATGAATTAAAACAAATGCAAAAATCTTTGATAACTATTTGCATGATTACTTATAATCATGAAAAATACATCCGTGAAGCAATTGACGGTGTGTTAATGCAAAAAACTAATTTCCAATTCGAACTTGTAATTGGTGAGGATTTTTCAAGCGATAACACACGGAAAATCTGTGAAGAATATGCTAAAACTCATCCTGAAAAAATCAATTTGCTGCCATCTACTATGAATCACGGGATGCTTCCTAATTTTGTTCGTACTTTGGAAGCCTGTAATGGCAAATACATTGCTTTGTGCGAAGGAGACGACTATTGGACTGATCCATACAAACTTCAAAATCAAGTAGATTTTTTAGAACAGAATCCCGAGTATTCTATCTGTTCACACAACGTCGAAGTTTTAAACGAAGAAACATGTCAAAAATTAGAGTGGTTGGGAAAGAAGGGAAACAATGAATCTACAATTAGAGACTTGTTGAGCAAAGGCAGCGGTGGCGCTACTTGTTCACTGGTTTTTCGAAATTATCATTTCCGGAAGTTAAGGGAATGGTTTCAAGATATTCAAGGTGGTGATTGGGCTCTTCAAATCCTCTTAACCACTAAAGGGAAAATGTTCTATTTTAACGAAGTTATGGGAGTTTATAGGCAACATGATGGAGGAATTTCATCTTCTAAAAACGACAAATCAAAATTAATAAATATTTTCTATGAGGGAGGAGTCTTACTCGCTCAGAAATTGAATAAAAAATTATCTTTTAAATACAATGATGAAGTTGAAGAAAATTTACTAAATTATTTTTATCCCAATCTTATTTCAGCTCTTGATACAAATAACAAAAATGGGGATGCCGACTATTTTAGGATAAAAAGAATAATTGATAGTAATCGGAACAAACATATCACAACCGATTCTTTTAATGAAGTTTTGAAAATAGTAAACCTAGATTTAAGAGAAGTGTCGGTTGAAGATTATCATCACGTAATTAAATACCTGGTTGAAAACATTTATTTCCCGAAGCAAACCATTTTTTCAAATGTAGTTAAATCTTTCTTTAATGAATCATTTGGTAATGGCTTATTTATAGGGAATTCATTTTCCGAACTGCCCGAATTCATTCTTGATAATTCAGTCAGCGGTAACCTATATTGTTTGCACAGCGAGAAAGGTTTGGGAAAAGTCTTTAAACAATTCAACAAACCCAATCATTTTAAACATGAGCAAATAGAAAAAAGAAAATTTGTTCTTTCTTCAGAAGATGATTTTAAAAATATAGGAAATTTTGATTTTATTGTTTGCGAAGTTTTATTGAATGATGTGTACTCAATTCTGGATAACGCTTTAAAGTATCTCGCCAATGATGCAAAAATTTTCTTACTCAAAAAACAATTGGATCCCCAAATATCGGTTGAGTTAAAAGGGAAGCTGTCTTCTACCAATCTAAAGTTGGTTTATGAAACAGATGAGTTAATTGCATTTCAAAAAAGAAATCTAAAAGAATATTTGACAAGGGAAACCGATGGATTTCGGGCATCATTTAAAGTAAGTGAAGCGTGGTCGGAGGCTTTGCCCGTTACTGCCAGCTTGATTTCGAAATACAATGTCCTGGTATCCGCTGAAATTGGTGTTGCTAGGGGGCATCATTCTGCCCATCTACTAGAATCTTTCCCTCATTTGAAACACTATTCTGTTGACCCCTGGAAGCATTTTGAATTAGGTTATGATGATCCGGCAAATGCAGAACAAGCCCTCATGGATAAACAATATGGGGAAGTAAAAAATCTATTATCAAAATTTGGGGAAAGGTCAAAAATCATTCGTAAAACTTCATTGGAAGCTTCGAAAAAGATTACTGAAAAGTTGGACTTTATTTTTATTGATGCCAATCATTCTTATGAATCTGTTAAAGAAGATTTGCACTTATGGTGGGATAAAGTAAAACCGGGTGGAATTGTAGCGGGACATGATTACATGCATCCGAATTTTCCGGGAGTGAAATTAGCTGTTGATGAGTATCTATTTAAATATAATTTATCAGCCATTTCTGAACAGGGTACCGTTTGGTGGGTGCAAAAACCGTTTAATCATTCTTTAACATTTATCATTCCCTGCTATAATTGTTCGGCAACAATATCAGAATCAATTGAGTCGATTATAAATCAAAGGCTGGAAATTCCTTATGAAATAGTTTGTACCGATGATTGTTCTACCGACAATACTGTGGACATTTTAAAATCTTATTCAAAGAAATATCCATTTATTAATATTCTCAACCACGATCAAAACAAAGGTGGAGCAGCAGCAAGAAATACTTGTGTTCGAAACTCCAAAGGTGATTTAATATTTTGCCTGGATTCCGATAATGTACTTGAAGCTAATTCCATAAGTAGATTAATAGCTTTACTTGATGAGAAAAAAGCAGCGGCAGCCTCCTTCCAAGAACTAAAATACTTCAAAGAAAATATTAGCAACGTTTATGATTCGTGGATTTTTGAAGCCCAGGATAACATATGTGATTTTTCACATATAATAATGAACATCAAAACACCTCCTGCCTCAGGAAATTATTTGTTTACCAAAGAAAGCTGGGAAAGAGCAAACGGATATCCTGAAGGAAGCGGAGCGATGGATGCTTGGGGATTTGGTTTTAGACAATTAGCAACAGGAACAAAAATTGCCATTTTACCTAATTCTTTCTATTACCATAGAGTAACAGACAATAGTTATTGGACAAGAGAAAATAGGCTGGGTACAAATGATATCAATGCTTCCAAAATAATGAGAGAGCATATTGATTTATTTGATTACCACTCGCAGAATTTATTATATGATCCGGAATCTCAAAAAAAAATATTTTCTCTGATTGAAAAAAAAGTTTTTAAGACAACCGGCTTTTCAGATACTTTAAAAGTTCATGTTGGCTGCGGTCCCAGAATTCTTAAAGGATGGATTAATATTGATCTGGCTTTTGAACCATTTGAAAAATATCTCCAATATTACACTGATGAATTTTATGGTGCAGGGGTTAGAGGCTCTAAAGATGAGTTCATCGCTTTAGATGTGACAAAGGAAAAACTTCCGTTTTTAGATAATACTGTGGATTTCATTTTTGATGAAGATTTTATAGAACATCTTACACAAAAAGAACAAGTTTTATTCCTTGCTGAAACTTATAGAGTTCTAAAACCGGGAGGGATTCATAGAGTAACAACTCCCAACCTGAGTTGGATAATGAAAAATAATAGTGATTTTTCAAGAGGGATGGAAGGGGTTACACAAGACTGTTGGGACAACTGGGGACATAAGGATTTGTTATCTCCCAAGCTATTGAAAGAACTTGCTGAAATGGTAGGTTTTGAATTGGTGATTCAGGAAAGAGGGAATTGCTTATCAGAATTTATTCCTAAAGAATATAGACCTGATCCCAAAACCGGAAGAGGCAATGAGAGTCATTTATATGCTGATTTAATAAAGCCATCACAACAAACAAAAGAGTATAGAAGTAAAGAGATAGCGGCAATTACGGAAATACAGGAGAAGAAATTATTCATTAAAAACCAACCGCTGAAACTTCATCTCGGATGCGGAGAGAAATATATCGATGGATATGTAAATATTGATTATCCTCCTAGTGAACATTCGGTTCAGACAAAGACTAAAGTTGATTACTATTCAGATATAACGAAACTTTCGTTTGGTGATAATTCAGTTGATGAAATTAGACTTCACCACGTATTTGAACATTTTCCGCGTCCACAGGCGTTGGCGCTGCTTGTTAAATGGTCAATGTATTTAAAAATCGGCGGAATGCTGCACATTGAAACTCCTGACTACGAAGCTTGTTCAATTAAATTCTTTGATAAAAATTTGTCGTTCCAAGAAAGACAAGTAATATTAAGGCATCTATTTGGATCTCATGAAGAAAAATGGGCGGTTCATTATGACGGATGGTACCGGGATAAATATGTTTACATTTTGAAATTACTTGGTTATGAAAAAATAGAAATTGTCCAGGATAATTGGAAATTAACTTATAATATTACCGTCAAAGCAACCAAGAGTATTAATTATACTTTAGCTGAATACGTTCAATCAGTTAAAAATATTTTGCAAGACAATATGGTAGATAATTCTGAGAGCGAGCAAAAACTCTTACAGATATGGGTAAATAGTTTTGAGCAAGAACTTTCTAATACATCTGATGAAAATAAATTAGTTGCACCTCCAAAGGTTTCTATTTTTATGCCGACCTATAATCGTTCAAAATATATTGGCGAAACGATTGATTCATTGCTGGTACAAACATTCACAAATTTTGAATTGATTATTGCAGATGATGGTTCTACGGACAATACACTTGAAATTATAAATAGATTTGCGTCCCGCGATAAACGAGTAAGATTGCTGAAGTTAAATCATGCCGGGGAAGTAAATGCAAGGAACGAAGCGATAAAAATTGTCAACATTAATTCTAAATATTTGTTGAACCATGATAGTGATGACATCTCTTTGCCAAACAAACTTGAACAGCTTGTTAATTATTTAGATGAATCCCCACAAGTAGCAATTGTCGGATGTGAAGCAGAATACTTTGATGATGAGGGAAAACATCTTGGCAAACCGGAAATTTATCACGAGCCGGAAGATATTAGAAAAACATTTTCGCAATTGAATTCCATGATTAACAGCGCGGCTTTAATCAGAAAGGAAGTTTTTGATTCTTTAAAGGGATATCGAGAAGAATTCAGAGGTGTGGATGATTACGATTTTTTTGCCCGTGCGTTAGTTGCAGGATTTAATTTAGTAAACCTTCCTAATGTTTTACACAAAATCAGATTACATCCAGGCGCTATTGGATCAACTCGTGCAGAGGAGCAACAAGGATTAGCGGCAATCATCAAAGAATACTATAACAAAAGTATTCCACAGCCGATCCAAATATTTACAAAAAGTAATGAGCTGATTAGGAAGAACAAATTAAGAATTCTTGCAACTGTGGAATTTTATAATCCTCATATTGGAGGTGCGGAAGTTGTTGTGCAAAAAATTTCTGAAGGGTTGGCAAATCGCGGACATGAAGTCACCGTGGCAACAACTCTTTTACCTGAAAGAAATTTCGATCAATTAAATGGAGTAAAAATTGTAGAGTTTGATGTTGCCGGTAATTTTGCCCGCGGATTAGCTGGCAACGACGTTGAAAGATATATTGAGTTTACAACTAACGAGAATTTTGATGTTATGTTTAATTATGCGGCGCAACAATGGGCAACAGATTTAGCATTTAAATCAGCGATTATGACAAGAGAAAAAAGAGTAAACATAATTGCTCCATGCGGTTATTCAGCATTGACGAACGCAACAACTGTAAAGGACAATCTTTACTTTGATTATTTTAATGATACCATACCCACAGTGTTCCCATTCTATGACGCAGCCGTTTATCATAGCTCAATTTATCAAGATTATGAGTTTGCAAAGAATCATGGTTTTTCAAATAGTCTTGTAATTCCTAATGGTGTTACCGAAGAAGAGTTTTTAATAAAACCCAAAATAAATTTTAGAAAAAAGTATTCTATCAAATCAAAATACATCGGCTTGTGTGTTGCGAATTATTATGAAGGCAAAGGACAAGAACGGATCGTTGATGTAGTTAAAAAAATGAACAGACCGGATTTTGAAATGATATTTATCGGGAAGGAAGGAAAAACATTAAAACAACTTCAACAATTGGCTGAAGGGCTAAATGTAAAATTCTTAACCAATATTTCTCGTGAAGATACTTTAGCGGCATACCACGAAGCTGATTTGTTTTTATTTGCCTCTCACTTTGAAGTATTTCCTTTAGTAATTCTTGAGGCAAAAGCTTCTAAGACTCCTTTTGTTTCAGTTGATTGCGGAAATGTAAAAGAATTAAAAGGAGGAATTGTTTCCGAAGTGAATGATTTGGCTCTTAATGTTTCAAAATTACTTGATGATGAAAAACTAAGGATGAGAATGGCAACTGAAGGATTTAACGAGTGGAAAAGTAATTACACATGGGATGCGATAATAAATAAATATGAAAATCTTTTTATGATGCTTTCTCAATCAAAACAAAAAGGATTGAAATAATGATAGCTGCCGTATTTAGTAAAGACAGACCTTTACAACTTGATGCAACATTAAGATCATTCATTTTACATTGCAAAGATTTTTCCGATCATGATGTTAAAGTGATTTACAAAACTTCATCGGATCATTATCAAGGGCTTTATGATATTTTAATACAAGAATACTCTGGCAAAACAAATATTGAATTCAAACCGGAAAAAGATTTTAAGAGCGACATATTATCAACAATACTTTCATATGAACATGTGTTATGGCTGGTTGATGACAATATTTTTGTAAATGATTTTTCACTAAAATATTTAGTGGACACTTTTAAAGAACACAATGATGTATTAGGATTATCCTTACGTTTAGGCAAGAATACGACGTACTGTTATCCATTAAATAAGAATCAAACTCTTCCTCAGTTCACAAAGATTTCAAGTGAAATATTAAAATATGATTGGCGAAATGCAGACTTGGATTTCAATTATCCTTTGGAAGTATCAAGCTCAATTTATCGAACATCAGACATGTTAACATTTCTTTTAAAGATTAATTTCAAAAATCCAAATTCTTTGGAAGGAGAAATGGCAGCAAATAGTAAATACTTTGCTGAGCTATATCCAAATTTATTATGTATGGAAAAATCATTAACGTTTTGTAATCCAATTAATAAAGTTCAGGTTGAAGCAAAAGATAACCGGACTTCAGAATTGACTGATTACTCTGCGGAAAATTTAGCTTTAAAGTATGAAGAAGGCTTTAGGGTTGATATTGATAGTTATAATGGGTTTATGCCAAATGCATGTCATCAAGAAGTTGAGTTAAAATTAGGTAGAGACTTGAATTTTGACGGACCAACTGAGAATCCATTAGTTTCTATAATAATTCCATGTTATAACCAAGCCAAATATTTAACAGATGCTTTAAATAGTGTTGTGAACCAAACATATACAAATTGGGAGTGTATTATTGTTAATGATGGAAGTAAAGATAATTCCAGTCAAGTAGCCAAAAGAATAATTAAAAAAAATCCCAATAAAAATATTAAACTCTATGAAATTGAAAACAGCGGGCTAGCAAATGCAAGGAATCATGGAATTAGTCTTTCGAACGGCGAACTTGTTTTACCGTTAGACTCCGACGATGTATTAGAAAATTTAGCACTTGAAAAATTTGTTGAGGCGTTAACTAAAAACGGTGCAGATATTGTTTACAGCAATTACACAACTTTTGAGTTTACAAATATATTTGTAAAGTGCATCGAACCGGATGAGTTTTATAATCCAAATAGACCTGAAAATGGATTGCCATACTGTTCTATCTATAAAAAAACACTTTGGGAAAAAACCGGCGGTTATAATAAAAATATGCTTTGGGGTTTTGAAGACTGGGAATTTTGGATCAACTGTTCAAAGTATAAAGTTAAGGTTTACAAAGTTACAGATGCTCTTTTTAGGTACAGGGTAAAAGAACAAAGCATGCTTACTAATGCAATGAAATATAATAGTAAACTGAGAGCCCAAATGATTCTCAACAATAAAAAATTATTTACAAAAGATTCTCAAAAAATCGCTCTAGACATTTTGGCAAAAGAGCCGGTAATATCAGTAATAGTACCAACGTATAATCGAAAAGATTCATTAGCAGAAGCTATTCAAAGTATTTTGCATCAGACAATCTCTTATTATGAAATTGTTGTAGTAAATGATGCAGGAGAAGATGTTGTTGATGTTATTAAAGCATTTGATGATCCAAGGATAAAATATTATTCACATCAAACGAACAAAGGACTTGCCGCAACAAGAAATACAGGTATTGAAAACGCAAAAGGGAAATACATAGCACTGCTGGATGACGATGACGTTTATTATCCTGACCATTTGGAAACCCTGGTTACTTATTTAGAGCATGATGAAACTAAAATAGCTTATACAGATGCTTATAGAGTAACACAAGAGATGCAAAACGGAAAATATGTAACGATTAATAAGGATATTCCATTCTCTTTTGATTTTTCAAAAGCAATGCTCTTATATCAAAATATTGCCCCTGTTCAGTGTTTCATGTTCGAAAAATCATGTTTAGATGAAATCGGGTTATTTGATGAAACACTTCCAGCGCACGAAGATTGGGATATCTGGATAAGACTATCATTTAAATATGACTTTCATCATATAAAAAAAATCACTTCTGAATTCCGACAGAGAACTGATCATAGCAATATGACAACTACACAAAATCTTGCTTTTTATAATTCCTATAGAGATATAGTTGCCAAGTATTATAACTTTAATGAACATAATCCGGGAATACTTAATAATCAAATAATCATCCTAAACAAGCTTAAGCAGGCATCTATAAATGCTAACCAATTGATGGCGAGCAATCAAAATATAACGGTTTCGATAATAATTCCTGTTTTTAATAAAGTTGAGCTAACGCAGAAGTGTTTATCCGCGCTATATAAAAATACATTGACAAATATAGGTTTTGAAGTTTTAATCATGAACAATGCTTCTACCGATGGAACCGAAAGATACTTAGAATTTGCAAAGATGATTTTTAATAATTTGATTGTAGGTACTAATTCCCAAAACGTGGGTTTTGCGAAAGCCAATAACCAAGCAGTAAAAGAAGCCAAGGGAAAATATATCCTTTTCCTTAATAACGATACCGAACCACTCCCGAGTTGGTTAGAAAAACTTTTAGAAGTTGTTAGGAATGATAAACAGGTCGCTGCAGTTGGAAGCAAATTACTTTTCCCGGATGGAAGCATTCAGCATGCCGGTGTGGTGATATTTAATAACAAAAAAGAAAATGATCCCTTAGTTGCTCATCATATTTATAGTAAAGAAAAAAGTGATCACCCCGACGCGAATACCATAAAAACCTATCAAGTGTTAACTGCGGCATGTCTTTTAGTCAGGACTGAAGCGTTTAAGGAAGTCGGTGGATTTGATGAAGAATATTGGAATGGTTATGAAGATGTAGATTTATGTTTTAAACTTCGGCAAAAAGGGAAAATACTTGTTTATCAGCCGGAGAGCGTTGTTATCCACCATGAGTCTCAAAGTGGTGCCGAAAGATTTTCAAGGGCTTCTCAGAATATTTCTCGTCTGCACAAAAAATGGATTGGCAAAATAACTCCCGATTTTATTATTGAAAAAAGCGGCGAAGTAATTGTCACCAAAGCAAAACAAATTAACCAATATCAGTTTTCAACCGCATTAGACAAAACTTTTCCAAAAAGAACTAACGATGCATTCCATCCGTATGTATCAATCATTGTGCTCACGTATAACGGTTTAAACTATAATAAAGAATTTATTAATTCAGTTTATCAAAATACCGTTCTATCATATGAACTTATCATTGTTGATAATGGCAGCACCGATGGAACAAGAGAATATCTTGAAGAGTTAGTTCAAACCAACGTAACTATCAAATTGATTAAAAACAAAGAAAACGTGGGTTTCCCCAAAGGTGTCAATCAAGCAATTAATATTTCTTTGGGGCAGTACATCTTGATTGCCAATAATGATATTGTTGTGACCAAAGATTGGCTGGAGCGGATGGTTGAAGTCGCAGAAACAGATGCAACTATTGGAATTGCTGGACCGATAAGCAATTCTGTTAGCGGTGTGCAACTTGATAAAGGAGCAAAGTATAATTCAATTTCACAAATGCACAAATACGCGAAGCAAGTTCAAAAGAAAAATCACAAAAAAATATTAGAATTTCCACGAGTCGCTTTTTTATGTACCTTAATAAAAAAAGAAGTAATTGATAAAATCGGCGGTCTCGATGAAAGATTTTCACCGGGAAATTTTGAAGATGATGATTTTTGTTTGCGCGCCCAATTAGCCGGTTATAAAACAGTTATTGCTCAAGATGTTTTTATTCATCACTATGGTTCAAAGAGTTTTAAAGCTAACGGTGTTGATGAATACGCAAAACGATTAGAATGCAATAAACAAATATTTATTGAAAAATGGGGAGCCGATCCTGAAGAAATTTGGTTAAAAGGGAAATCAATTAATTCAAGAAATCCGGTTTTCCCGATCGATGTGAATACGTTTACTGCAAGTGTGAAACGCGCGATGATTTATCTTGACGATAAAGATTATTCTTCTGCTTCTATCTATTTGAATGAAGCAATCGAGTGTTTTGAAAAATATTCCAGAAAAGATTTTGAACAAATTAATTTAACTGATCTACTGAATTTGGCAGCCAACGCCGCCTTAATGACCGGTGACACTCAAAGAGCGCATGAGTTATTCGAAAAAGAATTGCTGGCAAATCCTTCATCATCGCGGGCTTGCGCAGGTTTAGGAGAAGCCTTTTTGATGGAAGAAAAACATGATGAAGCAAAAACCATGTTGGAATGGGCAATAAAAAATGATCCGCAAAATCAATTGGCAAAAAATTCTCTTAAAAAGGTGAATGAAATACTTGGATTGCCTGTTAACGATAATTCGCTTAACGAGCAAAAAAGCGTTGAAGAACAAGTTGAGGAATTATTTGCAGAAACGTATTCTCTTTATGAAAAGAAATTGTTTAATGAGTCTCTTGCAGTGCTTATCGAATTGGAAAAATTTATTGAAAGCAGTTCGGAAGAGATAAATCCGGAAACGGCAGTTTCGATTATTAATCTTTCCGGTTATAATTATCTATCCTTAGGAAATAATGATAAAGCGCGGCAATCATTTGAAAAAGCATTAAATATTATTCCTACTTCTTCAACTGCATGTGCGGGGCTTGGAGAAATATTTTATTTGCAGGAAATGGATGCGGAAGCAAAAACTATGTATGAGTGGGGAGTGAAAAATGATCCCAACAATCAGCTTGCCGTAAACGGACTTAAAAAGATTAATGCCGCACTCGACTTAAAGTTTGATCATAATTCTTTGACTACTCCCAAAAGTATTGATGAACAAATCGAAGAATTGTTTACGGAAACTTATTCGCTTTATGAAAAAAAATCTTTTAATGAATCTCTTACCGTTCTTTTTGAGTTGGAAAAATTTGTCGATAGCTGCACGGAAGAAATAAATCCCGATACTTTGATTTCCATCGTTAATCTTTCAGGATATAATTATCTGGGTTTGGGAGATATTGATAAAGCGCGGGAATCCTTTGAGAAAGCGTTGCTTATTAATCCAAGTTCATCTTCAGCATGTGCAGGGCTTGGTGAAATCTTCGCCTTGCATGAAATGAATTCTGAAGCTAAAACAATGTTTGAATGGGCGGTGAAGAATAATCCCGAAAATCAATCGGCGGTTAGTTCTCTTTCAAAAGTAAATTTGAAACTCGGATTTTCTGAAAATCATAATTCACTAATTATCAATAATATTAATCCTAAGCGGAAGATTGAAGAAAAATTAGAATTAGCGGAAGAATTAGTAAGCGAGAATAAAAATGATGAAGCTGAAGCGCTATTGCAGGAAGTACTGTGCAGTGAACCAACTAATGTTATCGCGTTAAACAATCTTTCAGTTATTGAAATACTAAATGAAAATTTTGAAAATGGAGCAAAGTTGATAACCAAAGTGCTTGCAATTAATCCTGAGGATGAAATAGCTTTAGAAAACATGAATTATTTAAAAGAGAAATTAACTTCAGTCTTACAGACTTAAGGACCAAAAGAAGTGGAACCGCTACTGCCAAACAACAAGATTGAAATGCTCCTTGATACAGCGAATCGGAATTTGGATGCACATGAGTATGTGCATGCGGAGGAGTGCTTAAAAAAAGCTTTAGCGTTGAACCCGAATATCTTTTCAACTTTATTTCAACTCTCAAAACTCTATTACACAAAAAAAGAATATGAACTTGCCGAAATTTATTTGATAAAAACTATTCATGTAAAACCGGACATTGCGGGGATATTTTCTGTGTTGGGAATTGTCCAAAAAGAACTTGGAAAATTTAACGAAGCGGAACAAAGTTATTTAAAAGCAATTCAACTTAATCCGGGATTTGATGAAGCGTATTATAATCTTGGGATTTTATTTTACAAGAAACAGCAAATTGCCGAAGCGGTTTTTTATTTCAACAAGGCAATTGAACTAAACGGCAATCTGTATCTTGCTTATTACAATCTCGGTAACGTTTATCGCGAACTTGAAAAATATGATGAGGCGATTCAAAATTATTCCAGTTCAATTCAAATCAAAAATGATTTCGCGGATGCTTATTACAATCTTGGAGTTGTAAAAGAACAATTATTTGATTATGAAAATGCTTTGCGATTTTATAATCTCGCTTTAGTCCATGATGAGAATCATGTCGGCTCACGCTGGAACAGAGCCATCATTTTGCTGCTTCTTCAAAATTATGAAGAAGGATTTAAGGAATATGAATGGAGAAAAAAAAGGGAGGATTATCCGCAAAGAAATTTTTCAAAACCCGAATTAACGAATCAAAATGTAAAAGGGAAAACACTCTTTGTTTATGATGATCAAGGGTTGGGAGATACTATCCAATTCTCAAGATATTTAAATATGTTAAAGGAGTTAGGCGCTGTCGTTGTTTTTGAATGTGACAAAAAACTAATCGGATTGTTTAGCGGTTTTCAAGCCATCGATCATTTAGTAGAAAGATCAAACAAACCTGAACCGGAAGTTGAATATGATTATCACATTTCTCTTTTAAGTCTTCCTCACTATTTTAAAACCTCATATCAAACCATTCCAACTTATATTTCTTATATCACCGCCGATAAAAAATTAACAGATAAATGGAAGCGGATTATTGGTAATACTAAAAAAACAAAAGTCGGGTTGGTCTGGGCAGGAAATCCTTACCACGCAAGAGATAAACACCGCTCAATAAATTTTGCTGAATTTGCATCACTCCTTTCATCGGAAGATGTGGAGTTTTTTTCATTACAAAAATTTGTTGATGACAACACACGTGCAAAATCAATTGATCTTAAAGGAGTAACCAAATTAGAAATAGATACATTCGCCGATACCGCTGCGATAATTGAAAACTTGGATCTTGTAATTTCAGTCGATACTTCGGTTGCGCATCTTGCCGGTGCTATGGGTAAACCGGTTTGGGATTTAATCTATTATTATAATGATTGGCGATGGAGCGTGGCGGGTTCAACAACTCCATGGTATCCTTCAATGAAAGTATTCAGACAACCAAATCCTTTTAATTGGAAAAGTGTTCTTGAAGAAGTAAAAAAAGAATTGGAAATTACAGTCCATGGAAAAATGAATGCGATTGAAAAAGAAGAAAACCACTCATTCGCTAAAGAAGAAAAAAAAATCCTCTATGCCGGGTTGGGAAAAGGGAATAATTTCGGTTGGGGCGTTTGCAGTAACTATTTAAAAAGAGAACTTTCAAAAAAAATCACACTGATTAATTTTGATGAAGATGAAGCCTTGCGTAACAGTTCAAAAGTAAACGGTGCTGTTTTGCACGCGCTGGTTGACATCGATATGAACAGTCTTTTTCAAGTGCGCGGCAAACAAAACTTTGGATACACTTTTTTTGAAAATGAACTTACTCCTTTATCTCGCCGTAATTTAAAAAATTATGACATGGTTTTAGTCGGTTCTACCTGGAATAAAAACAAACTTGAAAAAGCGGGAATTAAAAACGCCGAAGTGCTTATCCAGGGAATCGATCCGGAAATATTTTATCTAACGGATACAGAACCTGTCAATACTAATTACTTCAAAATTTTTTCCGGGGGAAAGTTTGAACTTCGTAAAGGACAGGATTTGGTGTTAAAGGTAATTAAAATTCTTCAACAAAAGTACCACGACATTGTTTTAGTGAACGCGTGGTATAACTATTTGCCATCAACACTGACTTTAATGAGTCTGTCCACGCATCTAAATTTTGAACTTGTCGGCGAAAAGTGGGAAGAGTATATGTCGATTGCGTATCAGACGAATTCCCTGGATCGCATCGGTGACAAGTGGAAGGAACACATGCTTAATGTATATAAGATGAATGCTATAGATGCCGGGAGAATTCTCACTTTCCCGTTGGTTTCAAATCAATATTCTCGAGACCTCTATAAAAACACTGATCTCGGATTATTTCCTAATCGCGCCGAAGGGGGAACGAACCTTGTGTTAATGGAGTATATGGCATGCGGCAAACCCGTTGTTGCTTCTTTTTCTACAGGGCATAAAGATATTCTCACAGATGAAAATTCTTTACAGCTAAAAAAAATGAAAGAGTATAAAATATTTAATGAGAAGAATGAACTAATTGCTGATTGGGAGGAAGCTGATATTGACGAAATAATTTCCCAAATTGAATACGCTTATTTTAACAGGGATGAGATCAAGAAAATTGGTTTGAAGGCTGCATCAGATCTAAAACAATTTACATGGGAAGCGACATCAGATAATTTACTCAAAATATTAAACCGGTTTTAATATGATCACCCTGAGCATGATAGTTAAAAACGAAGAAAAATATCTGGCTGCTTGTCTTGAATCCGTTAAAGATGTTGTGGATGAGATTGTTCTTGTTGATACCGGTTCAACAGATAGAACTATTGAGATCGCAAAAAAATATTCGGCAAAAATCTTTCACTTCGAATGGAGCAACGATTTTGCCGCCGCCCGTAACTTTGCCCTTGAGCATTCCTCTTGTGATTGGATTCTATATCTTGACGCAGACGAATGTCTTTCAAAAAAATCTGTCCATGAAATAAAAAGGTTGACGAGAAATAAAAAACGCGAAGCCTATAAATGTATCATAAACAATATTGATGAAATTAATTTCCGCCCTTCGGTGATGACGTACGTAAGACTTTTTCCAAACGATAGGGACATCCGGTTTGAAGGAAAAGTTCATGAACAAATTGAAACATCGCTCCGCAAAAATAATTTCACGATAAAAAATTCGGCAATTGAAATTGATCATTACGGTTACAATCTTTCAAAGGAAGATCTGCAAAAGAAAGCAAACAGAAATTTGGCCATTCTGCTTAAACAATTTGAAGAAAGCAGATCTTCCTATTATGCTTTTCATTTGGGGCAGACCTACGCAGTATTACTAGAAAAAGAAAACGCTGAGAAATATTTTGCCGTAGCATTACAAGATGTTAAACTCGAAAATGAGTACAAAGCTCTCGCTTACCGATATATTGCAATCAATTATGCAAAGCGGCAAAATTATACTGCGGCTTTTGACCTTATCAACAAAAGCCTGCAATGCGATAACGAACAGCCCTTGGCATTGTTTGCCGCAGCAAATATCTATTTAAAACTCGGCGATGCGAGCATAGCCGGAAAATTTAGTCGAAAAGCTTTTGAGGTAAATAGAAAATATTTAAAGGGGGAAAAAACTTCCAACCAAAATATTTTAATTGATGAACTGCATCTTTGCTATTACGGATTAGAAATTTCTTTACATGCTGACGATAAAGAATTATTTAATTTTTTTTACAGAGAATATTCTCTCTTGAAGAAAACTTCCGGGGCAGGGGAATGGGAACTCTTTGATAAATTACTGAACAACAAACCTATAGCTATGGACAAATTATCTGAATATGTAAAACTTATCAGTGCTTCTAATTTTGATTTTGTTTTAGCTTTACTTGATCATTTCAAAGACATTCTCGTAAAGTTAGAAATGCTTCAACTAATCAAAGAAAGATTTTCCAGTAATTCCGGATTCTTAAACAAGCTGGGAATATTGTTGATGGAAACACAAAAATATTCAGAAGCTGTTGATGCGTTTGAGCAATCAATTAAAACGAATGGAGAAGATCCCTCTACAATTTTTTACCTTGTATCGGCTTATCTTCAAAATGGTGAATCCGATAAAATACCGAACCTTGTTTTTGATGCAGAGAAGAAATACGCAAACCAGGAACAAGTTCTCTCCCGTCTCAACTTACTAAAAGAAAAACTCCCTCAAATATTTTTATAATTTTTTTCTAAAGAACCCTAAACTATTATTTCTCACCTGCGATAATATAGTTGAGATGAAAATCTTATTTAATAACAAATCAGGCAAGGACGCCTGATAAAAAACAACCAAAATATACATGGAGGTATATTATGTCTTTCTCTATCAATTCAAATCTCGGTGCGTTATCTGCTTACAATGCTTTAGCAAAAGTAACGTCACAAACACAAGCTTCACAATTGCGCTTAGCCTCATCGAAAAAAATCAATTCGGTTGCTGACGATACGTCAGGTTACCAAGTTGGTAAAGCACTCCAAGGTAAAGTCGCTATTATGAAAGGTGCCCAGGGAAACATCAATTCTGCAAAGAACTTATTGGCAACAGCCGAAGCAGCTCTTTCAAGCATTAATGATCTTGTTATTCAAATCAAAGGGAAAGTTGCAGACGCAAGTGATCCTACCAAAAACAAAACTTCGCTTGCTAATGACATCACAACTCTTGGCGCTGAAATAACCGCTATTTTCGACAACACCAAATTCAATGAGACAGCTTTGTTAAGTGCTACTTCTACTTCTTTCGAGTTCAAAACCGGTGAAGCAGCAACTGACAAACTTACTGTTGCATTGGATAATTTCAATGCCGCGGGTCTCTCGTCAATCTCTGGCGTTGGTGCTACTCCATCAGGCTTAGATTCTGTTTCTGCCGCTACTCTTCTTTCTACAGAAGTAACTACTCTTGGTGACAATGTTCAGAATGCTTTAAGTAAAATTGGTAATTTCGGTCAAAGGTTGGATGTAAAGGATGAATATTTAACCAATGCTATTTCGAATGCTAATGCCTCTATTAGCCGTATATTTGATACCGATATGGCGCTGGAACAACTAAACTCATCAAAGACTCAGGTTGGTGGTCAGATTGGTACTGCTATGCTCTCTCAGATGAATCAATCTCCTAACCAAATTATGGGCTTATTCAGATAAGAGTTCGTTCATTCACATTCCCTCCCGGCAAAACCGGGAGGGAATTTTTTTACTCGACTATAAGGAATTTTAACAATGCAGCATTCAGCGTTAGCTAATAATAATTCAAACAGAATGAACCAATATTTGGTTAAAGAGATTCTGGAAGCTACTCCTCAGCAACTCCTTATTAAAGTTTATGATTTTGCAATAGTAAACTGCAATAAACACAATATGGTCAAAACAAATAACGCGATCCAGGAACTTATCAATTCATTAAACTTTGAAACCGAATCAGTTAGAGAGATCTCAACAGGACTACTAAGGTTATATCTATTTTGTCAGGAACAAATGAGATTACAAAAATATGATACTGTAAATACAATTCTTGTCGAATTAAGATCTACATGGGTGGAAGCCTTCAGGAAACTATAGGAATCTATTATGGCTTTAGATATTTCTTCATATTCCAGAATTACAACACTAATTGATGCTTACACAACTAGCCAAACAGACAAATTAGTAACTCCTATCACTAAAAAACAAACGCGAAGTAAAGACATTTCCACGGGATACACCGACTTATCCAAAAAGTTAGATGCTCTTAAAGCGGAGACGGTAACTCTTAAACAGACAGGTACTGATTCTGTTTTTGCTTCACGAGCAGCAACCTCTTCGAATGAAAAATTTGTTACCGCTACGGCAACAAGTTCAGCTTCAAGCAGCAGTTTCGATTTACGCGTTGATCAACTAGCAAAAAGTGATATTGCTGTCTCTCCGGAAAGTGTTTCTGCAACTGCTAACGCTATAACAGGAACTCACTCCTTTATAATTAAAACGGGTGACGGGAGTACAGGTGAATATACAAGCAATATAGATGTTACTTTTACCGCTTCAGAAACGAACAAAACCGTTAAAGAAAAAATTCGGGATGCAGTAAATTTTGATAAAGCAATTGTAACTTCTAATGCAAAAGTAGCCGCTACTGCTTATGCGGGTGGAGCTAGTTCATTTATTGTAGATCTAAATGGAGCC
>JALNWB010000028.1 GCA_023231105.1 Ignavibacteriaceae bacterium
ACATAAAAACGATGATCGCATTTTTACGTGTTAACACTCCCACCACTCCGGTGATGAACATAAACGCACTGAGGACAAGATAAAATTCAATTGGGATCATAATTAATCAAAATGTTTTTTTGCTAAAACTAATGCGCCTATTGCCGCAGCAAGTAACAAAAATCCAGCCGCTTCAAAAGGGATTAAATACGTTGTAAACAAGCCTCTGCCGATACTTTCAATCGTTCCGATCTCAACACTTTTTGCCGTATTCTGATGAATTGCCGCAGAAAGTTTTCCGAAAAAGATTGTGTAAATAAGTTGAAAGAAAACCACGACTCCAACTGCCAAAGCCAGCCATTTCATCTTAGGATTTTCTTCAAAAAAATTTTTTTCGTGTTCGGGACGCAGAAGCATGATAACAAATAAGAAGAGAACCATTATCGCGCCGGCGTAAACAATTACTTGAACTACAGCAATAAATTGGGCGTTTAATAAAAGGTAAATTCCAGCCAGAGCAGCAAAGTTCAACACGAGAAAAAGCGCCGAAATAATCGGATTTTTCCTGGTAACGACTAAAATAGATGTAACCACTGCAATGAATGCAAATACTGAGAAGAGGACTATTTGTAATGTTATCATTTATATCTATGAATTTTTTGAATTTCTAATTCCTAATTTTTAATTCCTAATTCTACGGAGTATTTCGATAAATCATTCTTGGGAATGGAATAGTTTCCCTTAGATGGTCAAGTCCGCAAATCCAGGTTACAGTTCTTTCTAATCCAAGCCCAAACCCTGCGTGTGGTACGGAACCGAAACGTCGCAAATCCAAATACCATTCAAATGCGCTTTGCGGAAGATTGTGTTCTTTAATTCTTGCGAGAAGCAAATCGAGACTATCTTCTCTTTGGCTGCCGCCGATAATTTCTCCATACCCTTCCGGGGCAAGAACATCAACGGCTAAAGCTAATTTCGGATTTTCGGGATCGCGTTTCATATAGAAAGCTTTTACTTCCGAAGGATAACGATGCACCATTACCGGTCTATCAAATTGATTTGAAACGATGGTTTCATCGGCAGCGCCGAGATCATTTCCGTACTCAAATTCGACTCCATTTTTCTTTAGAATTTCTACAGCTTCATCGTATGAAATTCTCGGGAAAGGTCTTTTTACACTTTGAAGTTTAGTTGTATCACGTTCCAAAGTTTTTAATTCTTCGGCTCTATCGGTTAAAACTGTCTGAACGATATATTCTAAAAATTCTTCGGCTAAATCCATATCATCATTTAAATCTGCAAAAGCTACTTCAGGTTCAACCATCCAGAATTCGGTGAGGTGTCTTCTTGTTTTAGATTTTTCTGCTCGAAATGTTGGACCGAATGTGTAAACTTTTCCCAACGCCAAAGCGCCGGCTTCTGCGTAAAGCTGTCCCGACTGCGTTAAATAAGCCTTTCCCAGATCAAAATATTCTGTTTCAAAAAGAGTTGAAGTTCCTTCGCACGCAGCCGGAGTTAAGATCGGCGCATCCATTAAAGTAAAACCTCTATCATCAAAAAAGTCACGGATCGCTTTTACAATTCGGTGTCGGATTTTCATAATAGCAACTTGTCTGCTTGACCGCAGCCAGAGGTGCCGGTTATCCATTAAAAACTCTATCCCGTGATCTTTTGGAGTGATAGGGTAATCATGAGTCTCATGAAGAACGGTTAAATTAGTTGCATCAAGTTCATAACCGCCAACGGCGCGCGGTTCAGCTTTTACTTTGCCTGTAACTTCAATGGCGGATTCCTGTCCTATCCTATCGCTTAGATCAAATATCTCGGGCGTTATGTTTCCTTTGAAATAAACACATTGTAAATAACCCGAACCATCCCGGAGAACTAAAAATCTTAATTTTCCGCTTGAACGTTTGTTGTAAAGCCAACCTTGAATGGTGATTTCTTGCCCGACATATTTTGCAAGTTCGCTAATGTAAATTTTCTGCATTGGTTTAGTAGAATTTTCTGAATTTTTGTTTCAAATATATGAAATGTTTTCTTAAGCTAAAAAGAAGAAGGGAAATTGTCTGTGAATAAATAAAAAATCCCGACAAGTTAATTGTCGGGATTAAAAATAATAGATTCAGCTTGATTGATGAAGATTATCTTCTTCGTTCTTTAACCTTTTCATCGTCACCACCACGATTGGTATTTTTGCGCTGTGGTGTTGCTTCTCGTTGTTCTGTTTTTCTTCCAGTATTCGGTACTGCTCTTTCTACCGGACGATTTTCTCTTGGGGTCTGCACTTCGCGGGTTCTTTCAACCGGTTTTGATTCAATCGGTTTTTCTTTCACAACTTCTCTGCTTCTTACTTCATCAGCTTTTTTAGTCTGAACTTCTCTTTGCGGTTGAGCTTGAATTTCTCTTTTTCTTTCAATCGGTTTCTGCTCTGCTGCAGGCTTGCGGTTATCTATTTTATTTTCGTCTTCAATAATTCTTTCATTCGTTCTAACTTTATTCCGTTCATCTACTTTTCCAGGTTGAGTATTATCCAAGTTTCGTCTCCGTTCACCAACTTCAACTTTTGATGTATTAAGCGAGGATCGTTTTTCACCACGTTCGATAGAAAAATTTCTGTCGCCAGTTTGCGCTTGATTTCGCGGAGTTAATATTTCAATTCTATTTCCGGTTTTAATAATCGAATTCCTATCAACTGATTCAACATCCTTTCTAACCAATTCTCTTTGTTGAAGATTTCTCGCGCCGCGTTCTTGCACAGTTCTAAAATCTACTCCTCTATTGATCACTCTTTCTCTTTCATAACCATAATCGTTGCGCATTTTCGTTCCACCGAAAATTCGTTCTTTGTATAGCGGAGCTTCATAATAATCGTATGCTCGCGGATTACCGAAATATCTGTATCTAACAAAATTCCAATGGTTAAAAGGTAAAGAAAAATCCATCGAAAAATGAATTCCCGAATAAATGTTAAAAACAGCATAAGGAGGAAGCGGAGCCCAACCAATATAGTCATCATCATAACGCCATTCTACCCAAGCTGGCGCCCATTGATTATCCGGAACCCAAATCCATCCGTAGTAATCATCAAAATGCCAGCGACCATAATGATAAACAACATAACCGAATGGCTCATAAGAATCCCAATACCAGCCGTCGTTTGTCCAAACCCATGTTCCCTGTGAATACGGCTGCCAGTGGCGATTATTTATTCTTGGTTTCCAAACAACTAACCCATCGTCTATTTCAATCCATCTTCCGTAAGGAGAAAGATTCGAATAAAAATAGTTAAAACCTATTCCTACTTGATAACTGTTTGCTTCTACTTTTTCGTTTAAGAAAAAGAAGGAAAGGATTGCGATAAATAGAACTAACTTTTTCATGATACACCTCAAATGTTTCTTTTAATTGCTCAATCATCGTGCCGAAAGAATTCTAATTAAAAACCAAATTTATCTGAAATAGTGTGTAATGAATTAGACAGTGCATTTATTTTTCTAAACAAAACCTCTTCTATTCTTCAACTACACAGCGAAAACCAAAGTCTGCACTTTTAACAGAGGGAGCGCTGTTGCTTCTATCGGTAACGCGGCATCCGTTAACAACAATCTCTCCTTCTCCTTGCGGAACAGTAAAACTTGTCCACGAACCGCCGCGAATAACTTTCTGTGATCCGTTTGTTGGTCCTTTGGGATTTAAATTTGAAGCAACGCCATAATAATTTTCATCAAACCAATCCAAGCACCACTCCCACACATTTCCACTCATATCAAAAACACCAAGTTCATTTCCTTTTTTTGCTCCGACTGTGTGAGTTTGTCCAACGGAATTACTAAAATTCCAGGAGATTTCATTAAGCGAATCGCCTCCGCTGTAGAGAAATCCGTTACTTAGTTTACCTCCTTTTGCTGCAAACTCCCATTCTGCTTCGGTAGGCAGCCGAACTGTTTTTCCGGTTTGATTCGTTACCCACTGGCAAAAATCATTTGCTTCATTCCAGCTAACATTTGTTACCGGTTTGTTTCCTCTTCCCCAACCGTTATCATTTGGTTTTGTTCGTCCTGTTGCTTCACAGAATAAATCGTACTGATTAAATGTCACTTCATATTTACTAATACTAAAACTGTTGAGCGAAACATTGTGTGCCGGTTTTTCATCGGGGTCGCCACTTTCGCTTCCCATCGAAAACGAACTGCCTTCAACGCTAATCCATTCAAAATTTAGTTGAACAATACTATCTGTACCGGTTGTAAACACAAAAGGATTAGACCATCCAGAAACGTTTTTCCCGTTGGTTGCATTCACCCGCCAATAATAAGTAGTGTTTGGTAAAAGAATCGTCAATGATTGTGAAGCAGTGGTGATATCGAAATAACTTTGTACATAACTTGTAAAATTTGATTGCAAAGAAACTTGTAGGTTGTAACTTGTTGCACCTTCACTCCGGTTCCAAATCAACGTTGGTTTTAATAAAATGTTTATTGAATTATTTATCGGAGAAACGAGTGTTGGTAATGTTGGCGTTGAAGCGTTTGACGGATTATCACCTTTTTTACAGCCATAATTTACTAGTAATAAAAACATGATCAGCAAAAGAAGGATTCTATTCATTTTGTTTTATTCCTAAAAAGATAGTGCAATTTATTTTATTAGAATACCAAATCCAATTCTACAATTTTTCATTATTGCCAAACACTATTTAGGATAATTTTTGTCTTGCCAGAAGATTAAAAGTATTTTCCCCTGTTCCAATTTATAGATTTCATTCTTATGTTTGCTTAGCAGTTAATTTATAAAACCGAAATTCAAAATATTTATAAGCATTAGAGGAAGAGCATGAGATTTTCACTAAACGTTGACCATATTGCAATGTTAAGAAATGCACGGGGAGAAGTTCAGCCTGACCCGGTAACAGCCGCATTATTAGCTGAACAAGCGGGCGTGGACGGCATTGTCGTTCATCTTCGCGAAGATAGAAGACACATCAACGAACGCGATTTGCGTCTGCTCCGCGAATTAATTACCACAAAACTCGATTTGGAAATGGCGGCAGTTGATGAGATTATCGCAATCGCTTGCGACGTTCAGCCGGAACTTGCAACCATTGTTCCGGAGAGACGGCAAGAGCTTACTACCGAAGGCGGTATAAATGTTATTGACTCAATCAGTCTTTTAAAATCAACAATAAAAGATTTGCACAAGCACGAAATAGAAGTTTCACTTTTTATTGAACCTGAAATAGAACAAATAGATGCCGCAGCGGAAATTGAATCCGATTATATTGAAATTCATACCGGAACTTTTGCCAACGCGCTAACCGAAGCCGATAAGTTCGATGAGTTGGAAAAAGTTAGAATAGCCGCTAAACACGCCAAGAAACTTGGACTTGGTGTTAATGCAGGTCACGGACTAAATTATTCAAACATCAAAATCTTCCGCGAGGTTGAAGGAATTGATGAAGTGAGTATCGGGCAAGCAGTAATTGCCCGCGCTGTTTTTGTAGGGTTGAAAGAAGCCGTGCAAGAAATGATCAGACTTGTAAAATGAAAGTAGAAAGCCGGTAACACAAATCCGGGAATAGTATTAATTCGGAGAGATGGGCATGCTAAACTGCCTGATGTTAAAGCAGGCAGCTAAAAATTTTATTTGAATTAAAACATGAGGTAGTCATGAAAAAAATCGTTTACTATCTTTTCATAGTTCTTTTCTGCAATAATCTTTTTTCACAACCCCTTCCGCCTAAAAGAGAGTTTCGCGGAGCGTGGATTGCAACCGTTGTTAATTACGATTGGCCTTCACAACCGGGACTCAGCACCGCCGATCAACAAACTCAATTGACTGCCCTTCTTGATGAATTAAAAATCTCCGGTATTAACGCAATCTTTTTCCAGGTAAGAACGGAATGCGATGCTCTCTATCAATCAAGTTATGAACCATGGTCCTACTACCTTACCGGACAACAAGGAGTTGCTCCTTCACCATTTTATGATCCTCTTGAATTTGTAATTAAAGAATCCCACAAACGCGGAATGGAATTACATGCGTGGTTAAATCCCTATCGTGCAGAAAAAGTTATTGGAGCTTATCCGTTTGTTGGGAATCATATTACAAAAACACATCCCGAGTGGATTCTCCAAATCAATACATATAAATTTCTCAATCCGGGAATTCCCCAAGTAACTGAGTATGTAACAAAAATTATTAATGATGTTGCGAGACGATACGATATCGACGGTATTCATCTCGACGATTATTTTTATCCTTATCCGCCCGATCAAATTACCGACCAGGACGCGGCAACTTTCCAACTTTATAATCATGGAATAACTAACATCGGTGATTGGAGAAGAGAAAATACTACTGCGTTAATAGCGCAGATCAGCGATTCACTTAAAAGTATTAAACCATATTTAAAGTACGGAATCAGTCCATTTGGAATTTGGAAAAGCGGTGTCCCCGCAGGCATAACCGGAATGGATGCTTTCAATGTTATTTACGCCGATGCGATGGCGTGGTTAAAAAACGGCTCGGTTGATTACCTTGCGCCTCAACTTTATTGGCCTTTCGGCGGCGGACAAGATTATGCGGCGTTAAATAATTGGTGGTCTGATTCAACTTCTGCTTATAACAGACATCTTTATGTTGGGCAAGCAGCGTACAAAGCAAGTAGTTATGGTGCGAATGAAATTCCGGCGGAAATAAATTTTAATAGAAATAATCCTAAGTGCCAGGGAAGTATTTTTTTCAGAGCTGGAAACTTTTTTGAAAATCCAAAAGGGATGACCGATTCCCTTAAGTACTCTTTGAATCGGCTGTATGCAATTCCACCAATTATGAATTGGAAGGGAACTTATTCGGTTACTCCTAATGCTCCGAGCAACCTTCGATACCAACTAAATCCTTCAAGCGGAAAATATGAATTTATGTGGAACGCTCCTTCTATTGCGGCTGGCGGCGATACAGCTTCACGGTATGTATTATATCGTTTCGAAACAAGTCCTTCAACACTGGAAGATGGTAACAAAATTTTCGGGACTACCGGCGAACTTTCCTTATCAACAAAATATGCAAAAACAATCTCAACTTCTGGAAATTATTTTGTTGTTACTGCACTAGATCGTTTAGAAAATGAAAGCATGATGAGTAATGTACTACAACTGAATACCGATGATTTTACTCCGCAAATTCCTAATTTGATTTCTCCGGCTAATGATGATAGAAGCCAAAAGGATTCCGTCTGTTTGATTTGGAAAGGTGATGCTTTTACCTACGGTTACACTATTCAAGTTTCTACCGATTCAACTTTCTCTTCAACATTTATTGTTAACAGACCGGAAATAAAAGACACATTTTTTATCCTAAAAGGAATTCTCGCTTCGACAAAATATTTCTGGAGGATAAAAGCAATTGGACTTGGGGTTAACAGCGATTTTTCTGCCACAAGTTCTTTTCAAGCGGGCTTTCCTAATATTCCAATTCTCGTTGAGCCGAAACACGCGACAACTAATGTTTCGTTGAATCCAATATTTAAATGGATGAAAGAACTAGTCGCCTCATCATACAGATTTCAATTGGCAACCATAATTCAATTTCAGTCTGAATCCATTAAAGCCGACACCATTGTTACGGATACTACTTTACAAATATTTAATTTGGCACCTTTGAAAAATCATTTTTGGCGGGTCAGCGCTCATAATGAGTATGGCACGAGCCCTTGGTCGAGCACCGTTGGCTTTAAAACTGCATCTGCATCTGCCGTGGAGGATGAGAAACAGATTCCCGATCATTTTGAGTTGATGCAAAATTATCCGAACCCGTTTAACCCGGCAACTACAATACAATTCTCACTTCCGAATAAAAGTTTTGTAACCTTAAAAATATTTGATGTACTTGGAACTGAAGTGCAAACATTAATTGAAGGAGAAAAATTCGCAGGAAATTTTACGATAATTTTTGATGCTTCAAAATTAGCTTCGGGCATTTATTTCTATAAACTGCAAACTGATAATTTAATAGCCGTAAAAAAATTAGTGGTGTTAAAATAGACTTTAGCAGTCAATGGGAATTGGATTCATCCCAAAGACTGCTAAAAACTTTTCAAAAGGTTTAACTCTTATTTCCCAAAATGTTCATCAAGAATCGTAGTTACTTGTTCTTTGGATTGAATACTGCTGGTTGCTTTTGCCACTTTACCGTTTTTGTAATAGATTACAAAAGGAATTCCTCGAAAAGAACTGCATTCGGATAGATCACGAATAACATGAGCGTCCGGCAGATCAAATTCCATATCTGCAAATTTTACATTCGGATATTTCGACTCCAACTCTTGCATAACACTATAAACCGGAATGCACATCGGTCCCATTCTTCCGCAGCAAACCATTACATTTTCATTTTTTTCTAAAATTTGTGCGTGTTCTTTTTCGGATAAAATGTGGGTTAAATTTGTTTGTAACATTCTTTCGCCTTTTTTTTAATTAAATGATTTATGATTTTTGTTTAGTTGGATGTGGTAAATAGTGAATCGATTCTTTTAACTTAAGAGTAAACGTAGTTTGAAGGAATTATTCTCCATTCGCAATTGTTAATTTGTAAAGTAAAATATTTTTAATGGAATTAAAGAAAGAAGTAAAATGAAATATAAACTCCTTGGTAAAAGTGGATTGCGCGTTTCAGAAATTTGTCTCGGCACAATGGGATTCGGAGAAGCATGGGCTAACGGTGCAAACAAAGAAGAAAGTAAAAAAGTATATGATTCTTTCCTGGATGGCGGCGGAAATTTTATCGATACCGCAAACCGTTACACGGAAGGATCAAGTGAAAAATTTCTTGGAGAATTTATTCATTCCGAACGAAATAATCTTGTACTCGCCACTAAATATACGCTCTACACGCAACGTGGAAGTGTGAATGACGGCGGTAATCACCGTAAAAATTTAGTGCAATCAGTTGAAGGAAGTTTAAAAAGATTGGACACAGAATACATTGATCTGCTTTATCTTCACGCTTGGGATTTCACCGTCGGGATCGAAGAAGTTCTACGCAATTTGCAATATCTGGTTCAATCGGGAAAAGTTTTACACATCGCAATATCGGATACGCCTGCATGGATTATCTCACAAGGCAATGCTATCGCAGAACTTCGCGGATGGAGTTCATTTGTTGCGGTACAGGCTGAATATAGTTTAACGCAGCGCACGCCAGAACGCGATATTATCCCGATGTGCAACACAACCAATGTTGCACTTACTGCATGGGCTCCTTTAGCGGGCGGCGCTCTCACCGGAAAATATTTAAACAATACCGATTCAGCGCTTCGTTTAAAACCCACAAGTCTTCGGTTGAATGAACGGAATACAGCGATTGCTAAAGCAGTTGTTGCAGTTGCAAATGAAGTTGGATGCTCTGCCGGAAACGTTGCATTAAATTGGGTGCGTAAACAAAAAGGAACGATCATTCCAATTGTTGGCGCGCGTAAAGAAGAACAAATAAAAGATAACTTGAATTGTTTGAATTTCGATTTGACCGGCGAACAAATGAACCGGTTAAATGAAACAAGTAAAATAGAATTGGGTTTCCCGCACGATTTTCTGACATCAGATGTAGTAAAGGAAGTAGTGTTCGGCGGAACGAAAGACAAAATTCAATTTTGATTTTTTTTGTAACTTGCAATCCAAATTTATTCCGAAAGAACTATGAAGTGTAATTTATTATTCATTCTCCTTTTGTTTTTACCGAACATTCTTTTTGCACAATCTCCTCATGGAAAATTGTTAAAGAATGATTGTGCTGATTGTCATTCAACAGAAAGATGGAGCCCTCTTCGATCAGAGATGAAATTTGATCATCAGTCCACTGATTTTAATCTCATCGGACAACATAAAACTGTTCTCTGTCAATCTTGCCACCAAACATTGGTTTTTGGTAACGCCAATCAGAGTTGTAATGCATGCCATTTCGATGTTCATAATTCAACCACTTCTTTTATTTGCGAAAAATGTCACACACCGGAAACCTGGCTTATTACAAATGTTCGGGCAATACATCAGAACAGCCGCTTCCCTTTGGTTGGCATGCACTCAGTGCTTCCTTGTGAAGATTGTCATAAAAATTTCGATAAATACCAATTTGACATTATCGGTGTAAAGTGTTTTGACTGCCATGCAAGTCAATATTTTGCTGCAAAAGATCATGCAGCAAAAGGTTTTAATACGCAATGTGAAACTTGCCATAATCTGGCAAACGATTGGAGTTTTTACCACGATGGTATATTCCCAATTAACTCCGGTTCACATAATGGAACATGGAAAGTTTGCGGCGATTGTCATACTTCAGAACCAAATTATCTCATTTTTTCATGTTTAAATTGTCACGAACATTCTCAAAGTAAAATGGACTCGAAACACCAGGGAGAAGTTAGCGGATATTCTTATGAGAGTCACGCTTGCCTTTCGTGCCATCCTCAAGGGAGTAAGGGCGACTAATGAAAAATTTGATGATTCTCTTAGTTGTTTTTTCCGCTCTTCTGTTCGCGCAGAATGATCAAAAAATAATAGGCACGGTAACGTACATTTCGTCACAAAACTTTTATGTTCGGTTTGAAAGTACTAATAAAATTTCTGTTGGTGATACTATTTATATTTCCGAAACGGGAACAAGAATCGGAATAATTCAATACTTATCCTCGCAGTCCGCCGCATGTTCATATCTTCTTAAAAGCAGAGTGGAACTGAATAGCCAGGTTTTTGTTTCAAATAAGAAAAATAATAGTGACAGTATTTCCACTGCACAAAAAGCAGAAGGAAACGAAAACTTTTTTACAAACGGAATTTACAAACCGGATTCCTATATTATTAAGACGAAAGATGAATTTGGTTTTAACGGCAGATTTTCGGTGCGTTCTTTTACAAATTATACAACAAGTGTATCTCGCGCACAAAATCAATATTGGAGATATTCTCTTTCACTTCGAGGGAAAAATGTTGGAGTGAAAAATTTAGAATTTCAATCATCTACAACCTATGGGTATCGCGCAGAGAACTGGAAGAAATCAGGCAGCGTTTGGAATAATTTAAAAGTTTATGATTTCTTCTTTTCTTATCAACCGACTACTTCTTCAACGATTCAGATAGGAAGAATCCGTAATCAAAATCTTTATTCTCTTTCTACCTTTGACGGAATTTTGTTTGATTATGCTTTTTCACATTTCACGTTGGGTACGTTTGTTGGTTCGCATCCGGATTGGCAAAATATGGGAGTGAATATAAAGCTTATGCAATACGGCGCTTTTCTTTCGCGCGAAGATTCACTCGGACGCGCTGCGATGAGCAATAATCTTTCCGTTGCAAACCAAACAAATTCAGGAAAAACCGATCGCAGATTTTTGTACTTCCTTCATCGTACTCGTTTAACAAATTTCTCTTTTGCGCTTTCTTCGGAATTCGATCTTTATCAAGTTGAACTCAACAAAGCAAAATCTGTTTTCAATCCGACAAGTATTTACGCGTCCGCCATGTACCGGCTTAATAAAAAACTTTCTTTTGATCTCAGCTACGATGCACGCAAGACGATCTATTATTTCGAATCATTCAAATCTACCATCGATAGCATTTTAGATAGCAGGATGCGTCAGGGTGTACGGTTAGGGGCGTACTATCAATATTCAAGAACTTTATCCATTGGATTAAACGGCGGTTTTGCCAAACAGAATGACGATCCTCGTCCTTCGTTTAATGGCGGCACAACAGTTTCATTAACGGAAATCACAAAATTAAATTTCTCCTTTGTAGGTGATTTTACTTACTTACAAAGTAATTACTTAAATGGATTTGCGTACGGTATAAAGTTTAACAAAAACTTTCTTGCAGATAATCTGAATATTGGACTTGGTTTGAGAAGAGTAGATTACCTCTTTGCACGAAACACTTCCGATGGAATTGCACAAAATATTGTGAATGCCGATCTTAGTTGGCAAATGTTCAAATCTCTTTATTTTAATTTTGTTTATGAATTTGTGTTCGAAAAAAGAGTGACGGCTAATCGTCTTTTTATTGGATTAAGTCAATCATTCTGATTATTTAGATAAGATTTTTTACAAAGCCGTAATCAGATGCCTTAATCGTAAAAAAAACGTACAGGAAAATTATTGGATAAAAAAACTCCTTCACGCTATCAACTTATTGCTGCCTTTGCCGCTGTGTATATTATTTGGGGTTCGACATATTTAGCAATAAAAATTGCCATAATATCGTTTCCTCCATTTTTAATGGCCGGCATCCGCTTTCTAATTTCATCAGCAATAATATTTGGTGTTGCACGATTTTTCAGCAAAGAAAAAATCAAATTGAAATTTTGGAAAGATTCTTTCATCATCGGCGGAGCTTTACTACTTGGCGGAAACGGCGGAGTGGTTTGGGCTGAACAATTTGTTCCTTCGGGATTAACGGCGTTGATTGTTGCAACCGTCCCAATTTGGATGGTACTCTTTGATTGGCTTCACCCGCATGGCAACAAACCAACTTTGAAAATAATTATCGGATTGATTTTAGGATTTGCCGGATTGTTAATTATGATCAGTCCGTCTTCAATCCTTCATGGAGAAAATGTAAACCTTTATGGGGCGGGAGCTCTCCTAATTGCTACCTGCTCATGGGCTGCCGGTTCCGTTTATTCACGTAAAGCAGATATGCCGAAATCGAAATTTCTTACGGTAGCTATGGAAATGTTTGCAGGCGGAGTTCTTCTCGTTTTAGCAGGAACAATTTTGGGTGAATGGAATAATTTTCATATCACTAAATTATCCTCGCAATCAATCATCGCATTCTTTTACCTTATTGCTTCCGGTTCTGTTATCGGATTTACAGCTTACATTTGGCTGTTGGAAGCTGCCGGTCCGGCAAAAGCTTCTACCTATGCTTACGTCAATCCGGTTATTGCGGTGTTGTTGGGCTGGTTAATTCTTGGTGAAGAAATTTCTATGCGGATTCTCCTCTCAGCATCATTCATTATCGTTGGGATTGTTTTCATCATTACAAAAAAGGAATTCTTTCGATTAAAGAAAAAGGTAGTGAATGAATAAAGATAGCTATTGAATAGAGTCTTCTTAAATTAAACCCACAATCCTCCGATACTCCATTCATATGATCAGCATACTTACCTTTTGGTAAGTTTCTCCCAAGTCTATTTCAGGTTGTAGATGATCAAAAAAAAACCCGACATAAGATCATTATGCCGGGTTCTTCTTTTACTAACTTGAAAAAACTAATACATTTTTTTACTTAAGCAATATTAGTTTCTTAACCGATACGAAGTCATTAGCTTGAATACGATAAATATAAACACCACTAGTCAACGCAGAAGCATCAAATTTGATACTATATTGCCCAGCAGGTTTTGATTCATTGACAAGAGTTATTACCTCTTTCCCAAGCATATCATAGACTTTAAGGGTTACTAATCCTTCTTTTGGTAAATCATATCTTATCACCGTTGAAGGATTAAATGGATTTGGAAAATTCTGTAATAAAGCATAAGAATTAGGTATTTGATTACCTGGTTCATTTACACCTACTATCATCGAATTAAAATTCCATACAGATGAGGCTAAGCTGCTACCAGCAGCATTGCTTGCATAGACTCTCCAATAATAAGTTGCAGTACTATCATAATTAGTAATAATAGAAGAAGTATCAGTCAATGCAGACTTTTCAAGCCAAACTGGACTAAAAGTATTATTCTTTGCTATTTGAACCTTATAATTAACTGCACCAGGAACACTATACCAAACCAGCTTCAGGCTATCATTAGTAATAGTACTTCCACTAAGTGGGGATACTAACAATGGAGATGCTGGAAGCGCCACTAGCGTCTTAAAACTGAATGCTGAAGAATAGTTACTTGATCCGGCTGCATTTTGAGATTTCACTCTCCAGAAATATTTAGTATCATTAAGGAGAGAATTAACCACTAAACTGTCAGATATTATGGTAGAATCATTTACAACAAATGTCGCAAATAAACTATCCATTGACAATTGAACATGATAACTAGCGGCAAATTCAACACTATTCCATTTAATTGTAACCGGAAGGGGTACATTAGTTGAATTAGTAGCAGGAGAAACCAATACCGGAACTTTGGATAATGATACTATTGTCTTAAAAGTGAATACTGAAGAATAGTTACTTTCTCCAGCCGCATTTTTAGAACTGACTCTCCAATAATATTGAGTATTATTAAAGAGAGAAGCTACCACTAAACTATCAACCTTTACACTGGAATTATTCACAAGAAGTGTACTAAACAAATTATCGGTTGATAATTGAACATGATAACTTGTGATGCCTTGAACACTACTCCATTTCATAGTAACTGGAAGTTTTACATTGTTTGAACTATCCGAAGGAGAACTCAATACCGGCACACCTGCTAGCGCAACAGTAAGAACTGAACCATTAACATAATTAACACCGGATATTATCTGGGCGGCTGAATCTGATATCTCACACTGTGCAGTCAAGAATTCTAAACTTCCGGAACCGGAAAGAATACTAAAATCAAGATCCACAAGTTTAAGATTATCTAAATTTAATGGTGAATTTCCAGAAGCATCAAACCAACCAAGTGTGATAACTCCACTACTTGCATTAGAAGTGAAAGTAATACCGTTTGCAGCATTGGAAATGCCATTAAACGTCAATAATGCACCATTATATTTGATTTTTAGGGAGATAGCACCAACACTTTTCATTTTTTTAGCATTAATTGAAACCTTAATATCAGTATTGGCAGAAGAAACTACATCAGCAATAGTTAATGTTGGTAAATTTCCTGTGTATGGGCTAACGGTTCCATTATTGTACGTAATATTTGCAATTGTTAAACCACTTTGATTTGACAATTCACAAGCAGAACTATTAAATGAAACGTTGCTAACAGCACTGCTGCCAAGATACGTAAAATTCAGATCCGCTAAAGATGAACTATCAGATAATGATAGAGGAGTAATTCCGGAAGCATCGAACCAACCAATTGTAATTACACCATTAACAGCATTAGTGGTAAATGTTTGACCACTTGGGACATTTGAAAGACTATCGAAAGTTAAAACACTAGGGTCATAATCAATTTTAAGCGATATAGCACCGATACTGCTAAAAGAATAAACTTTTATTGGCAAAGCTACCTTTGCTCCAGTATTTGCTACAGCACTAGAAATTTTTAAAATTGGAGCAGGAGGTGCTTGAATAGAAACAGCACCGTCAGTATATACTACAGTTATTGGATTGCCAGAACTATTTGCTAATTCTGATTCTGCGGCTCTAAAACTTACGACAGAATTTGTGCCACTACCGGAAGTAACAATGAATTTTAAATTAACTAATATACCTGAGTTAATACTCAAAGGATTTGCGGCAGTTGCATCAAACCAACCAAGAGCTAATACTCCTCCAACTGCATTTGATGTGAAAGAAACAGCAGGATTTGCTAAACCAATAAAATTTAGTTTTACGTTATCGTATGAGAGTTTTAACGATATAGCCCCTGCATTATTTAAACTTGATACATTTATCGGCACATTCACTGTGTCTCCGACTTTTGCCTGTACAGTACCTAAACTCAAGGATGCGCTTTGAGAAAAGACAAAAGTAGTAGAGAACAACAGTAGGCTAAATAAAATCATTATTTTTTTCATAAATTCCCTTTTTCATTTAATTAGATCAATTAGGCTTGCAGTTAAAATAACTGCAAGCCCAATTTTAATTAGCTACTTAGATCTTATTTCAAAAGCATCATTCTGAGAACTTGATTGAAATTTTTACCATTTTCTGTCACTACATTAATTCTATAGAAATAAGCTCCACTTGAGAGGCTGCTTCCATTAAAATTAACTTTATAAGTTCCGGCTTCTTGTACTTGATTAACCACTGTTGCAACAACTTGCCCAAGCACATTATATACGCTAAGGTTTACTGTTCCTTTGTTGGTCAAATCATATTGAATAACCGTTGTAGGATTGAATGGGTTAGGATAATTCTGCAATAAAGCAAATTTTTCTGGAGTTAAACCTTCAACTGCAGCAGTTTTTAACATGGTGGAAATTGTTTTTCCACTTACATCTGCAAATTCACTAACTTCAGGTTGAATTCCCAATTGGAATTTACTTGAGCTCTTGAAGTTATCAGTTGGCTTAAACTTGAACACGAATAATTCGCTTCCTGATTTAAGATCCAATGATTTTGTTCCACCAGAAAGATCAGCCCAACCGATTGTAACTTCACCGGCGTTATCTCTTACAACAAGTCCTTCAACTTTTGAAGAAACACCTTCGAAGGTTACTAAGTCAGCAGGATAAGTAAATCTTGCACTTACTGCACCAAGTTGAACGTTTTCACTGACTTTTACAGATACATTAAAAGATTCTTTAGGATTAACTTTTAATGCTTCGTCAGAAGAACCTAAGCTGATTCGTCCAGCTTTTTGTAATAAAATATCAGCTGCAGCGGATGCATTAACATCACCTTCAGCTAAAGCTTGAAGATTTGCGTTAGTAACGTTAGCACCAGCTACTGTAATTGAAGCACCAATAAATGCCCAATCTCCAGCAGTAAATGATGTGCTAAGTCCGGCAAATCTTCTAACAATCTGCAAAGCGTCTGTATTGTTTACTGCACCATTTGCATTAACATCAGCAGCCAATACTTGAATTGGGCTTAATGTTACTATTCCAGCATATGCTTGAGCTACCATATAAGCATCAGTAGCATTAACAGGAGCAGAGAGCCATGGTTTTGCACAAGCAGCAGTAAGAGTATAACTTCCATTTACAATTCCTGCAAAGGAGAAATCTCCTGATGAATCTGTAGTAGCTGTTGCGCCACCAGGATTCAAGGTAACAACTACATTTCTAACTGGAGAAGTTGTAGCATTTGCATATTGAACTTTTCCTGAGACACTATAGAGGGATGGAGGAGGAGTAATTCCTTTATATCCAAAGGCAAAGAATGCGCCAGGAATATTTACTAAGTTTCCAGTTGAATTTGTTAACCGTACACTTGGTACGCCAGCAGCAATTTCGTAATTCTGATAGGTACCACCTTGAGCAAGCCAAGGATTTGAAGCAATAGCACCACCTAATTTACTAACTACTCTGATATCAGCTACATTTGTATAATGTGTATAACCAGTACCAAGGAACTCAACATCAAACAATTGTGATGGAGCTAAACCAGTGCTTGTTGATACATTCCAGCCAAAATCTGCTGTTGAATCAACAGTAACACCAAGGATAGTTAATGCAGGACTAATTGCCTGTCCGGCAGCTATTGGTGTATAACCAACTGATAAATCAAAAGATGATTGAAGGTTTGTATTGAAGTAAAATGTTGCTAATCTGTAAGAAGCTTCAGAAGTTCCAACAGGGAATTCAACTTTACTAATATCTACTGTTTTAGTTCTATCAATGAATTTTTTAACAGTACCATAAACAACACCGCTTGTTCTTGCAAAACCCTGAACTGGTTGATTTCCAACAGTAGCGCTTTGTAAGAGAGTAAGAACGTTACTTCCAAGAGTTAAAACACCTTTTGTGAAGTTAGGTGTAATGGCTGTGAAATCTAAATTTCCACCAGAAACTGTAACGCTATTATTAGCATTTGTTTTATTTAATGTGAAATTTGCACCAGCAACAGGTGTATAATCTCCTGCTAAAGCCAAAGTTGTATTATTAGCTCCGGTAAATGCAAGAGTACCGACACCAGTAAAGAATCCTACTGTCTGTAGTACATCACCTTGTAAGTTGATGGTTTGACCTGCAATAGCAAGATTACCACTAGTAAAGGTAACTTTTCCAGCAAATGTATGAGTAGCAGCATCAACAGTAACGGTTGCTGTTTTGATAGTAACATCACCCAAAGTAACCGGATGAGCACCGCTGGCAATAGTACCTAATTCAATTGGTGAAGTGACAGTAGCACCATTATAAATGATATTTACAGCACCACCAATAGTTAAATTAAGATTTGAAGCATTATCAATTTTAAGTTCTACAGTAGAACCAGCTGCCATAGTAACAAGTTTTGTGGAAGCAGTTTGAGTTAATACTGCGGCTAACGATAACGTTCCGTTAACAGTAACATTAGTAGCTAAAGTAGTAGTTGAATTTACTGTCATATTATTAACAGCAGCAGGCATTTCTTTAGCAGTAACAATTCCAGCACCGGTAGAATACAACAAGTTTGTTGTTGCACCAAATGTAGGAAGATTGGATAATGTAAAAGTATTACCTTGTCTCTCAACCAAAACTCCATCACCTAATGTCAATTTGCCATCAGCAGATGTTGTTAATGTGTTTTGAAGAACTAAATTTTTATTTACTGTAAAAGCATCTGTACCAACGTTAACAGCAACTGGAATTGTTAAATTATCAATAGCAAAACCGGTTCCTAAAGTTGGAGCAGCAGTGTTCATGATCAAATAACCACTACTTTGTGACCAATTACCAGCTACTCTGGTAAATGCATCAGCCTGCAAAGTATTGATACCTAAGTTCAGATCACCTTTTGTTTGCGTAAATACTGTTGCAGTAATAGTCCGTGGAGTAGCATTATTAGAAGCAAATGTTACACTTCCGGTAGAATTTATTGTCAATATAGGAAATGTTAAATTGCCTGAAAAAGTTGCAGTAACAGCAGAACCGGTAAAGGTAATGCCAGTTCCGCCCAGAATTGATCCAGCTACATAAGTATATGTATTACCTGAAAATGTTAAGTTGCTATAATCAACTAACACACCACTAGTGTGGGTTAATGAATTAGTAACTTCCATTGGAGCAAAAATGATAGCTGCGCCAACGAGTTCTAAATTTGGTACTTGAAATGTTGCACCAGGAGTAAGAGTAATAGCGCCAACAATTAATTTTCCAGTACCTGTTAGAGTACCAGCACCACTTCTGGTGTAGTTAGCATTTGCTGTATAATTGAAAGCACCAAGCGCTAAATTACCAGCGACTTGAGAGGTTACTCCGGTAACTACTAAATTAGAACCTAACGTGAAAGTACCGGCTGTTAAAGTAACAGTTCCACCGATATTTTGTTGAGCTACTACACTACCTCTTGTATAAGTTAAAGCTCCATCAGTAAGAATTACATTACCGACATGGGATGAAGTAGTAGAAGCCATGTTGAGATTTAATGAACCGGCAGTTAGTGTAACATTTCCGGTAACTGTTGCAGTAGTTGTATTCATATTTACTATGGCAGAACCATTAGCAACTACCAAACTACCGTTTAACTTCTTAATATTAGTAGAAGAAAATGATTGAGCAGCAGTAATGTTAACATTTAATGAAGGAATTTCTGCAGCATCTGCAGTTACGGTAGAACCTGTTAATGCTACTCCATTACCGGTAACAGTAATAAAACCACCGGTTACAGTACCAGAAACATTATTTATCGTATTATCACTGGTTAGAGTTAAAGTATTCGCACCCAAAGCTAAAGTTTGAGCAGCAATTACCGTTAAATTACCAGCAATTGATGTACCAGCCGCAGGACCAGTAATTGTATTTGCAGCAGGAACAGTTCCACCAGTTAAAACGGAAAGATTACGAATACCGGCAGCAGTCCATTCAGCACCGGCAACAGCATTTCCGACCGCTGTATAGGTTAAGTCATAAGTGGTAGCGGCAGCAGTAGTAACTGAACCACCAGCAACTGTCATAAGACCAGGTCCATCAGTATAAACGAAAACTGAAGGAACAGCTACTAAATCTTTTTTGAATGTAAAAGTATTTGCACCAACTATAAAAGAACCATTACGTAAATTCATTTGACCTGAAAAATTGATGTTTGAGGTAGCTGTTACAAGCGCACCATTTCTTACATCAATATTAGAAAATGTTGCTGTACCGGAGATATTTGAAACACCGGCAGCTTCAAAAATTGCATAACCGATTCCACTTGTAGTATAACCACCATTATTGATTAAAGCGCCACCAGCAGTAATCATTCTTATATGATTATCACCTAAGGCTAAAACACCCTTTGTAATTGTAAAATTGTGATTATAGGAAACAGTCTGTCCTAATGTCAAAACATCAGTTGCGTTTGTTTTATTGATTGTTACATCATATAAAATTAAAGAAGCGCCTGAAGTGAAGGTTTGAGGATTTTTTGCACCAGTGAAAATAAGCTGACCGGTTCCTTGTGTAACATCAGCAGGAACATTGCTTGTTCTTGTCCAGTCCCCTTCAATTGTAAATGTATTGGCACCAAAAAGTAATTTTCCGCCACCAACGTTTTGAGCATAATCACCTTTTAAAGTGAACGCTCCACCTAAAGTAACTGTACCCGCACTTGTTAAATTACCATAAGCAGTAACTCCACCATTCAGAGTTAATCCTTTTCCTGCAGCAAGTGTTATATTAGGAACTTCTCCACCAGTAATTGTTGTAAGCGTTCCTGTAGCCGCTATAACACCAGAACCAATTGTAGCTGCAGTAGCAGAAATAATTTTACCAGTGTTGGTAACTGCAGCAGCAGCATTAGATAAGGTTAAGGTATTTGCATTTAATTTAATAACTGAAGCAACGTTTCCGTTGCCGATTGTTGCACCAGAGAATGTTGTGTTCGCTTTAATATCAAGAGTACCAAGGGCAGTATTATTAGCAACCGTGCCTGAAACAGTTCCACCGGTTAGTGTTACCGTACCAGCATTATTGGTTAAATTAGTTAAAGTAACTGCGCCATTAAAATTAATATTACCTGCACCAGCGTTAGTAGCACTAATACTAAATGTATTAGTAGAGCTAGAAGCGCTTGTAGTAATAGTAAAACCTTGAGCTAATGTTACATTACCACCTAAAGAGTTATTAATAGCTCCGGTATTGGCAGAAGCAGTTGAATTGTGTGCAAAAGTAACCGCGCCATTTATGATTATATCACCCGCAGCAGTGTTATTTATTGCGTTACCAAGGTTAGCGCCAGCAGACCATACTGCATTACCATTAACAGTAAATGTATTTGCTGAGTTATTCGTAACTGTAGTCGTCCCGGTAAGATTTAGACCACCATTAACATCAACATTACCGGTGGTAATAGTAATTGCTCCATTATTAGTTTTGACACTACTAGCTATTGTAAGTTTTTTAGTAGCGCCAATATTAACTGTAAGTACACCAGCTAAGCCAAGGTCTGAAGGTAATTCGCCGCCTGATGTAAGATCAACAGCACTAGCACCATAAGTTACGTTAACCCCATTAGAAGCGACAGCGCCTGCGAGAGAAGGACTGTTGTCAAGCGTTCCAGCAGTGCGGGTTATAGTAGCTCCATTACCCATTATCACATTAGCGGTTGTGATTTGTAAATTTCCCTTTGTAAGGACTAATGCAGTAGCAGTAGTACCCAAATTAAATTGTTGCCCGGTAACACCTAAAGAAACAATATCAGCTGCAGCAGCAGTATTAATTGTTATTCCATTAGTAATTGTTACCGTAGATAAATTATTGAAGGTTGTAGAAACAAAGGTTAGCGCTTTGGTAACCGCAACGTTAACTTCCGAATAAGTATCTGCAGCAATACTGATAGTACCACCAGCAGTTGTTACAGCAATCGCTTTTGCGATTGTCTTATAAGGATTGCTTGAACTTCCATCTCCTACAAAATCGTCACCATTCGTGTTGTTCACAAACGTTTGAGCAAACGCAGTAGAACCTAAAAATGCTGTGACAAAAAGTGCAAGAAAGATTCCCTTTTTAAGGAAGTCGATCATTTTCATTTTTTTCTCCATATGTTTAGTTAAAAGAATTTCATTAATAAGAATAGAACGTGAAACAAAAAGCAAAAATAATAAAATATTAAGGGGGTAAATTTCTCATCATGATTTTACCTCCTCGAGTAATTTGATGTAAGGTTATTGTATTTAATGTTTTTAGATATAACATTTATTTTTCTTGATTAAATTTATATTTACTGCGCTTTAATCATTCTTAAATACCTCAAACTTCCAAAATACATTGAAATTGAAAATAATATATGTATTCATAGTAGTAATGTCAATATATTTTTCTTCAAGCAATGTTTAATTATCCTTAATCATAAACTAATCACAGTTATCAAATCAAAAGTTAGGTGTAAATATCTGTATTTATTATTCCAATGTCAATAGATTTATTATTTTTTTCAAATATGGTGATGAAGAATATATCAATGAAAAGTCCCTTTGTATATTTAATGTGTTCTAAATTTTAGCATCCATAAAAATATCTAAGAATAGATAAAAACTATTTTACAACAATTTAATTGAAAACTTGGGAACAAGTTTATGAAAAATATTTTAATATTTCAATAACTATTTTAATTATTTTCAATTTTATTTTCCTCGAACCAATAAAAGAATTCCCTTAACGCTTCACGTCTTTCAGGCTGAACATAATAAAAATTTACTCCGCGTGGAGTAATCTCCCAGAATTCTTCGTCCGTGGTATTAAAAATAATATCTTTTATTTTTTCAATTCTGCTAATCGGTTCAACGGTCATGTCCTGATAAATAATTCTTGCTAATTCCGTCTCCCCTTTCAGTAAGTAATAACCGGCTAATTTAACTTGTGCAATGCGTACTCCTACAAGAGAAATTTCTTTCGTATCAAGTCCCTTTTCTGTCGATTCTTCAATGGGTTCATCAAGTTGAAGAAATTGCATTAAAAGCGTTTTATAGTTTGGAACCTTTAAATCAAATGCAATTTCATTCAACCTGCATAAGTCGTGTGCGGCGGTTTCAAGAATAAATAAAACTTGATTTTTATTCGCCTCTTGTCCGTAGTATCTAAAATAAAAAGCAACTTTTTCAACATCTATCGGATTTTCAATTAATAATTTTTCGCCAACAATCCGATAGTGTTCAAACGTGTTAAACGCTGAGCGGGAATCTTTTTCTCTAATTGAAATACGGAGATAAGAATTAAAATATTGAAAAGCACAGGTTAAGGCTCCCTTATCTTTAACTTGCATTGATTTGATTGCAATAAGTTCTGAATTGAGAAGCACACCCGAAGCAACATCCCGCAAGGTTAATCGCGAGTTATTAAAAACCAATTCAAGCAGTCCGAATATTTTTCTTTCAATAAGAACTTTCTGCTCTTCAATTTGATTCATTACATAAGAAGAGTAACTTGAAAAATCAGGATCAAAATATTCTTTACCGGAAAGTTTAAACCATGCTTCGGGGAGCCGAGATTTTTTATCTAAATATTCTTCAACAATTTTGCGCAAAGTATTAATACATAAAAGCGTTACTGCTCTATCACCTTGATAAACCGAGTTAAGAGCGATATCTCCAATAAAATTAATATTTTGGGTCAGTTCGTCTTTCGCTTTAATTAAATCTTTTTCTTTTCCGGAAATAACCGTATCTATAACTTTTATTGATCTGTTTTTGACATATGAAAGAAAATTATCTGGTCTTAAAAAATTAAATACATAATTAAAATGAGGAAGTACAATTACCAAACTAAAAATGATTAAAAGTAAATTGAACCCCACACTGTAAAGCGTAACAAAATCTGACCGTAAGGTGTTTGTTACTAAAATTGTATTGACGCCTGTAATAATAAAAAGTCCGATAACTGAAATATTTGTTTTATCGGTAACGAAGAGATCCATAATTTTTGATGAATACTTGTTCGCCGCCAATTGAACGATAATAGCTACTACCGTAATTTCTATACCAAGAATGGAAGTGACAAGTTCTGCCAATCCGCCTAAAGTATTAGTTAGCGTTCCAACGTCTTTGTTGAAAAAGATATAAAAAATTGACTCTAAATTTGCTTGAATAAGAAGTGAATCGATCCATCGGTTTATAAAATAGATAGCGAAGCTAAACCCGATGATCAACGAAAGAGGTTTAATCCAGGGGGAAGAATGAATTTCGTCTGTTACAACATTTTTTATCATTAAATCCAAATAAACTTTTCTCAAAAATATCATTTACAACCATTTCTTCAAACAAAATATTTTGTTATTCAAAAAAAAAACTTTAGTTTTGCAGAAAAATTATTAACCTTTAATTCTATCCAGAGAGATAGAGAAGGAAAAAATGAAAAATATTATTTATCGATTAATTAAAAAGGACCTCTGCGGCTTTTAAGCCAAGGAGGATTTTTTGTATATGGATATAAAAGCAAAAATAATAGATGAAGTCGGTCTCAGCCGGATCATCACCCGTTTTACCCATGAAATAATTGAACGAAACAAAGGCTCTGTTAATTTAACCTTGGTTGGAATGCGAACAAGAGGCGAATTTCTTGCAAAAAGAATTCACCAAAAAATTAAAGAGATTGAAAAAGTTGAAATCCCTCTCGCCATCCTCGATGTTACCTTATACCGCGATGATTTCAGGATGAGGTTAAAACAACCACAGGTTTCTGTCTCAGATATTACTTTCGATATCAACGAAAAAAATATCATTCTGATTGATGACGTCTTGTACACCGGCAGAACCGTTCGCTCGGCGATGAGCGCAATTATGGATTTGGGCAGACCCAGTTCCATCCAACTCTGCGTTTTAGTTGACCGCGGGCACCGCGAACTTCCTATCAGCGCAGATTATGTCGGCAAGAATATTCCAACTTCATTTAATGAAGAAGTAAAAGTGAAATTAAAAGAAATCGACGGCGAAGATGCCGTCTATTTAGTAGAAGAAAAATAAAAGGACAAATTAAAATGCCTCTTTCAAGCAGACATTTATTAGGATTAGAAACTACTTCAAAAGAAGATATCAAATTGATTTTAGATACGGCGACAACGTTTAAAGAAGTTTTGGAGCGACCAATCAAGCGTGTTCCAACTTTACAAGGGAAAACTGTAGTTAATTTATTTTACGAAAATTCCACCCGGACGAGAATTTCCTTTGAACTTGCGGAAAAAAGACTTTCTGCTGACGCAGTAAACTTTTCGGTTTCGACCAGCAGCGTTTCAAAAGGCGAAACTTTTAAAGACACGATAAAAAATATCGAGGCGATGAAAATTGATATTGTAATAGTGCGCCATGCTGCTGCCGGAACACCACTTTATCTTACACAGCTTTGCGATGCACATATTATCAATGCCGGAGATGGTATCCACGAACACCCCACTCAAGCTTTGCTCGATATGTACTCCATCCGCGAAAAACTTGGCAGAATTGAAGGAGTAAAAGTTTGTATCGTTGGAGATATTGCACACAGCCGCGTTGCACTATCCAATATATTTGGTCTAAAAACGATCGGCGCTGAAGTTTCCGTTTGTGGTCCTGCAACAATGATTCCCCGCAATATCAAAGACCTTGGCGTAAAGGTTTTTTATAACATTGATGAAGCAATTCAAGAAAATGATGTGCTGAATGTTTTGCGAATTCAACTTGAAAGAAAAGCGGGAAGTAATTTCCCTACGTTACGGGAATACCATACTTGCTATGGAATAACAAACGAACGATTAGAAAAGAACGGAAAAGATATTTTAATTCTTCATCCGGGACCGATAAACCGAGGTGTAGAAATTTCATCTGAAGTTGCCGACGGGAATAAACAGATTATCCTTCAGCAGGTAACAAACGGTGTCGCCGTTCGCATGGCTGTTCTTTACTTATTAGGAACTCAAAACTAAGGAAATTGAAAAATGAAAATCGCTTTAAGAAATTGTCAGCTTGTTCACCCGCTGCAAAAAATAAATAAAAAATCAAATCTTTTAATTGAAAATGGAATCATCACAAAGATCGGAACACTTTCCGCCGAAGATTTGAAGAACGCCGAGGTTTTTGATTTAAAAGATAATTTTGTTTCCCCCGGTTTTTTTGACATGCATGTTCATCTCCGCGAGCCGGGACGTGAAGATGAAGAAACCGTACAAACCGGTTGCGATGCCGCGGCTCAAGGAGGATTTACCGGAATAGCGTGCATGCCAAACACTGAACCCGCTTTAGATTCTGCCGAAGTTATTTCACTAATAAAAGAAAAAGCAAAAAATCATTTAGTTGAAGTTTTCCCGGTTGCCGCTGCCACGGTTGGACGTAAAGGAGAAGTTATTTCCCCGATGGCTGAATTATTTAATGTCGGCGCCGTCGGATTTTCCGATGATGGCGTTGCAATCAAAACTGCGCGTATTTTGAAAACCGCTTTGGAGTATTCAACTATGTTTGATGTTCCGGTGATTGAACACTGCGAAGATGAATCACTTGCCGGCGGAGCAATGAATGAAGGTGTCACTTCTACTTTTTTAGGACTCCCGCCCATTCCCTCTGTTGCCGAAGACTTAATTGTTATGCGCGATATTTTAATGGCAGAATATACCGGCGGAAAAATTCATATCGCACATATCAGCACAAAAAAAGCTGTACAAATGGTTCGCGAAGCAAAGGCAAAAGGAATTCGTGTAACAGCGGAAGTTTCTCCGCATCATTTTACTTTGACAGACGAAGCGGTAAAAGGTTATAACACAAATACGAAAATGAATCCCCCACTCCGTGCACAAGAAGATGTGAATGCGATGCTTGAAGGATTGAAAGACGGAACGATCGACTGCATTGCCAGCGACCATGCACCTCACTCACTTGAAGAAAAAGAAATGGAATTTGAATACGCTCCAAACGGAATTGTAGGACTTGAGACACAAATTGGTTTGGCGTTAACAGAACTCTATCATAAAAAAGTTTTAACGATTGAACAATTGGTCGAAAAGTTTGCGATCAATCCAAGAAAAATTCTGAATCTTCCGATTTGCAAGTTTGAAATTGGTGATGCGGCGAACCTCACCGTTATTGATGTGAATGAAATTTGGTCGGTAGATATTTCTCAATTCAAATCGAAATCAAAAAATTCTCCTTTTAACAAACGGCTTTTAAAAGGAAAAGCGGTTGGGGTAATTAATAAGAAGAAGATGCTGTTGAATGGGAAATCGTTGGAGATTTAGTCTTTGATAAAATTATTAGGTTTCTTTTTAAGGAAAGAAACCTAATGCAATTTAGAAGGTCGAAATAAAATTCAAAGAAAAGTTTTTCATCGCCTGTGGATTTGGATTAGCATCGAAATAAAAATTCCAACTTGTCTGTTGAGCTAAATTTTTGTTGTAAGCAACAACAGAACGCACTGCATTAACGATGCTCACCAATCTGTTTATTAACATTGCGCCAGCGACAAATTGCAAATTATTGTAAGCCCGTTGACTTGAAAGCCACATTCCACGATATTCGCGCCGCTGAGTTTCGGTTTCCCATTTCCAATTCATAATATTTTTGTCGAACATTTCGGTAAATCGTTGCTCAAGCGCTTTTTCGTCGTTGTATTGATCTATATTTTTATAACTTCCTATAGTCGCAAAATAGTCGTCGTTTTTTTCTGTTAGAGAAATTCCGCCGTAGGTTTGAGCAAACGATTTATAATTCTCTTTTTTCCAATTCCCGTAAGTGTTTACACCGAAGTAAACTCCTATAAGAGCTGCATCCGCTATGGTGAAATACTTCCCGGTTTCATAATTATTTGCATATAGCTCTCCCATTCCCGGAAGCAATGCAGAATATAAAATTGCCAGAGCTACATTTTTCTTTGCCGGTGTTGTTTCAAATAATTCTTTGTTGATCTTTACTTCATCCTTCGATATAACCTGATCCGCAATTATAAATTTTGCGGATCCGAAATTATTTTGGATTTGACTGTTGAATTTTTGAGGAAAGAGTGCAACTGTGAACAGAAATAGGAATAGGATATTTTTCATTTTTTTTATTGAAAATTTATGGATTAAACTGCTAACCGTTCAACGGAAAAATTTTCCCCTTCAATTGAGGCGTTACAATAATTTCCGAAAACTTTATTAATGGTAACTAAACAAAATTCATTTTGCAACAGATTATCGAACGGATGAAATACTCTTATATAATTAGAAGTAAATCCTTTTATTATGCCGTTATCATCCGCTTCTTCAAAAAGGACTCTTTCTTTTTTGCCGATAAATTTTTCATGGAATGCAAATCTTTTTTTATCGCTGAGAATGCGCAACAAGGTACTTCTTCTTTTTCGCTCCGCAGTTTCAACTTTATCCGGCAAAGAAATTGCTTTTGTATCCGGTCGTTCGGAATAAGTGAACACATGTAAATACGAAATCGGCAAATCTCTCAAAAAATTATATGTCTCTTGAAAATCTTCTTCTGTTTCACCGGGGAAACCGGTGATAACATCAACGCCGATTCCAATTTCCGGATCAAGTTTGTTCAATTTTGTAATGAGAGTTTTATAATCTTCAGTAGTATAACGGCGCTGCATAAGACGAAGAATTTTGTCGCTTCCGCTTTGCAGCGGAATATGGAAATGTTTGCAAATTTTTTCTGTGGATAAAGTAAGAGAAATAATTTCATCGGTTAAAAGATTCGGTTCAATTGAACTAATACGAATTCTAAAATCTCCTTCAACTGAAACTAATTTTTTCAAGAGATGATAAAAATCAATTGCAAATGATTTTCCGTAATCACCAACATTTACGCCGGTTAAAATAATTTCTTTATAACCTTGAGCAACTATCAAACGAAATTGTTCTAAAACCTTTTCAGGCTCTAAACTCCGGCTTGCGCCGCGCGCCAAAGGAATTGTACAGTACGTACATTTATAATCGCATCCGTCTTGTATTTTAAAATATGCGCGGGTTCTTGAATCAATATCAGTGGAAGAAGCGAAACCAAAACTATGGTCAAGTTCATTTTTAGTAGAAGTATAAATACAAGTGAGTTCTTTTTTTTCAAAATCATTTAAATAGGAAAAGAGATCGAATTTTTCGTTGCTTCCCAAAACTGCATCCACTCCATCTATTCTGGAAATTTCTTCGGGACGAAGCTGGGCATAACAACCTGTAACAATAACAAACGCATCAGGATTGATCCGTAAAGATCGACGTATCACCTGGCGGCATTCTTTTTCAGCGTTTTCCGTAACCGAACAGGTATTTAAAACATAAACATCTGCATGGTCGGAAAATTCAACGATGGAAAATCCGCGGGTAATAAACTGTTTACCTATCGCAGCGGTTTCTGAAAAATTTAATTTACAACCTAATGTGTGTAATGCAACTTTTTTATTCATACTCTTTAAAACTGTAGAGACATGCCATGGCATGCCTCTACAATGAATTATCTGTTCACCTATTATTCTTGTGTCGATACCGGTGGTGCAAGACTTTCTTCCGGAAGTTCAAAGTTCGGGAAGTCTGCCGAGTTTACCGTAACGGTGTCTGCAGTCATTACATCCTGCGGAGTCATTTTTTCTAGTTTATGCGAAGAAATGAATTCCTGGATAACTGCTTCACCTTTATCTTTTAAGAATGCCAACGCACTCAAAACGATTTTCTTGTTTTCTTTATCGAACTCAATGACTTCTAAATCAATTTGAGAATCGATTGGGAAATGAACCGTAAGATTTTTAATCTTTGCAGTTGAAAGATGACTTGTAGGAACAAATCCGTCAACATCAAGAGGAAGTTCTACAATAACTCCTTTTTCAATAATACGGACAACCTTAGCTTGTGTTTCTATTCCAACAGCATAAGATTTTTCAAATGTATCCCATGGGTTATCTTGAATTTGTTTATGACCAAGAGAAATTTTTCTTTGATCAACATCAACAGAAAGAACAAGAACTTCAATTCGTTCTCCTTTTTTCACAACTTCCCCGGGATGGCGGATTTTCTTTGTCCATGATAAATCGGAGATGTGAACAAGCCCGTCAACACCAGGTTCAAGTTCAACAAACACTCCGAAGTTGGTAAGATTTCTTGCAATACCATGATGCTTTGAGCCTACAGGATATTTTTGCATTAATTCTTGCCATGGATCCGGTTCAAGTTGTTTAATTCCGAGTGAAATTTTCTTCTCGTCTTTATCTAAGCTAAGTACAACAGCTTCAATTATCTGTCCCATAGCAACAACTTGCGAAGGATGTTTGATATGCTGAGTCCAGCTCATTTCAGAATTGTGAATTAATCCTTCAATTCCTTTTTCAATTTCGATAAACGCGCCGTAATCTGTTAATGAAACTACTTTACCGGAAACTTTCGCTCCGATCTGTAATTTCTCTTCAATATTTTCCCAAGGATGCGGAAGAAGTTTTTTCAAGCTAAGAGAAATTCTTCTCTTTTCTTCATCAAAATCGGTAACGACAACGTTAATTGTTTCGTCAAGTTTAACAACTTCGTTAGGATGATTAATTCTGCCCCAGCTTAAGTCTGTAATGTGAATCAATCCGTCAACACCGCCGAGATCAACGAATACGCCGAAATCGGTAATAGCTTTAACGGTTCCTTCAAGAATTTGACCTTTGTCAAGCTTGTCGAGAATTTCTTTCCGCTGATCTGCCATTTCTTCTTCAACAAGAACTTTATGAGAAACGACAACATTTTCAGTTGGAATATTGACCTTAACGACTTTAAAATCCATCATTCTTCCAACGAATGCATCAAAATCGCGGATCGGACGAACATCAATTTGCGAACCCGGTAAGAATGCTTCCATTCCCATCAAGTCAACAACCATACCGCCTTTAATTCTGCGAACAATTTTACCTTGAATAATTTCACCCGTATCATGAGCGCGAACAACTTTTTCCCAAATTCTGAGAAAGTCTGCGCGTCTTTTGCTGAGAAC
>JALNWB010000029.1 GCA_023231105.1 Ignavibacteriaceae bacterium
CAGCAACACATTGACATCATGCTGAAATCTTCGGTCATATTTAGTATTTGGTTTTTCATTTCTTGGGTGCAAAGATACATCATCGAAAATGCTATGTCAAGAACTTTGTTATTTTCATTGCATTTTTATCAACGAAACCGTTAATAAATTCGTTCAATATCACTTTATTAAAATCCGGGATTACCCAATTGCTCCGATCGAAGTTAATAAGAACTCTAAAAAACTCGAATTAAAACTCCCATTTAAATCCTAAAGTAGGATTGATTTGAATTTCTGTTTTACCTGGAATAAAATTATTACTTATTTCAACTTCACCTCCCAAAGCTAAATGATTACCAAAGTTTATCCAAAGTTGAGGCTCGCTTAAGAAAACAAAATCCCTTGAATCTGTAGCGAAGTTTTTTGTTGTCCAAAGATAAAAGAAACCCCTAAAAGTAATTTTTTCTTGCAAAAAAGGAATAGACCAACTCCCAATTAGCTGCATATCACTCCCTTCTGAAAAATAATCTTTACGGTAAAGCAAGTCGGTGTTTAAGACAAAAATCCCAAAGTTAACCGGGTAACTTAATCCGATAAGCCAAACATGCCCTAACGGACCCCAAGGCGCCGTTCCATCGTTATAGTGAACAGTTGCAGAAATATTTTCGATAGGAAGAGGAAGAGAAATATAACGGGCAATCTCAAAATATCCGAGTGAAGCGCTCTTGTTTCCTGGATGGTTAAAATCAAAATCAACGAATAAGTAGGTAGAACCATATTCATCCGGTTTAAACATTTCAAAAGTGGAAGTGAAATATTTTCTATCCTTGCCAAAATCATAATGAAGCTGAAAATTTTGAGCAAATGTGGAAAAACTAAAAAGCAGTACGGCAAGAAGTATTCCTTTTTTCATGTGATCCTCTTTTAGGGTTATTTAATTCTATTTTTTTAATAACGAAAGTTTCTCAGCAAACTCATCGGAAAATTTTCTGATCATTTCACTCACTTCAAAATTATTGGTGGCTCTGTTGTAAGTGTCAGCCATTTTTAAAAGTGTTTGATGAAAGAGAATATTCATATTTTCAACTAACATTTTATGTGTCCAAAGATCGATTCCAAAAGTAATTTTTTCTTCTTTATCCCAGAGAGAAAGCATCATCGCATCGGCATCCTTTTTCCCCTCAAAACCGGCATTATCTGCCTGCCAGGAAATTGTTTGCGGAACATCATGTTCGTCAAGTTCAATGTTAAGGGTAATTTTTGTTTTTTTGTTCATGGTATAACTTAAATTATTAGAGATTTTTAGTAAAAAAGAAGTGTTAGGTCATAAAAATTATCAAAAGAATAACACTTATTTTTTTTATATTGACAAAATAAAAAATAAATCATAGGAAAAAAATTGAAACAGACAGTTTTGCTCATTATCAGCTCATTAGTTTTATTCTCCTGCGGAGAGAAAATTTCAAAATCAACCGATCTTAAAAGCTCTAAAGAGAAAGCAAGTTACAGTATCGGATTCAGAATTGCCAAAGATTTTAGATCAAATAAACTAGATGTTGACTCGGAAATAGTCGCTAAAGGTTTTAAAGATGGATTATACGGCAAACAACTTTTAACCGATGAACAAATCAACAAAGTGCTTATGGATTTTCAACGCGAGATGTACGAAAAGAAAATGAAAGAAGCTCAAGGGCTTAGCGGCAAGAATAAAAAGGATGCTGAAATATTTCTTGCACAAAACAAAAGCAAACCGGGAATTAAAACCACGGCAAGCGGGTTGCAATACTTGGTAATCAAATCCGGTTCAGGTGTTTCGCCGAAAGCTACCGATAAAGTAAAAGTTCATTACATCGGCAAATTATTAAACGGTACTGAATTCGATAATTCGTACAAAAGAAATCAACCTGCGGTAATTCAATTAAACGCTGTTATTAAAGGCTGGGGTGAAGCACTGCAATTAATGAAGGTTGGCGATAAATGGGAATTATTTATTGGTCCTGATTTAGGGTACGGTGATGCAGGCGCCGGAGATGTTATTCCTCCTGGTTCTCTTTTAATTTTTGAAGTTGAATTAATGGGAATTGAAAAATAATTATTCAATAGAAATGCTTTTATGAAAAAAATATTGTTTGTCTCCTTTGTATTTCTTTTCGTCTTCTCAAACGCCTATAAAGCGCAGCAGAAAATTACTCCGCCGGATTGGAGTTATGATAAGACGATTTATGAAGTGAATCTAAGGCAATTTACTCCTTCGGGAACGATAAAAGAATTCCGGACTCAACTTCTGCGATTAAAAAAACTTGGAGTGGGGATTCTTTGGTTTATGCCGCTCCATCCGATCGGTGAAAAAAATAGAAAAGGAACGTTGGGCAGTTATTATTCGGTTAAAGATTATTATGGACTTGATTCATCGTTAGGAACGAAAAAAGAATTTCAATCTTTAGTTAAAGAAATTCACAAACTCGGCATGCATGTTATTATTGATTGGGTTGCAAACCACACATCTTGGGATAATGATTTGGTCAAAACTCATCCTGATTTTTACTCGAAAGATTCTGCCGGAAAATTTCTTCCTCCGGTTGCCGATTGGTCTGATGTGATTGATCTGAATTATAATAACAAAGAATTATGGCAGTACATGTCCGGTGCAATGGAATATTGGTTGCGCGAATTTAATATTGATGGATTCCGTTGTGATGTAGCCGGAATGGTTCCTGATGAATTCTGGAATTACCTTTATCCGAAATTATCATCACACAAAAAAGTTTTTATGCTTGCTGAAGATGAAAGACCAATCGATCATTCGACTTCATTTGATATGACCTATTCGTGGGATTTGTACCATCTGTTCAATGAGATTGCGAAAGGGAGGAAACCGGCATCAGCTGTTTTCTCACAGCTTCAAAAAGAAAAAGGTAATTATCCGACTCAGGCATTTCGTATGAGATTTATAACTAACCACGATGAAAACTCGTGGAACGGAACCGAGTTTGAACGACTTGGAGACGGTGTTAAAGCGTTTTCTGTATTAACTTTTACTTTACCGGGAATGCCACTTCTGTACAACGGACAGGAAGCCGGGTTAAATAAACGATTAAACTTTTTTGAAAAAGACCCGATCGAATGGAAGAAATCTGAACTCACTTCATTTTTTGAAACGCTCGCGAAACTGAAATCAGATTTCGCTGTTTTAGATGCCGGCGACAAAGGAGCTTCACTTGAAGAAGTAAAAAACTCAAGTGAAGATAAAGTCATCTCTTTTGTAAGAAGAATGGGGAGTGAAAAAGTATTTGTTGTGGTAAATCTTTCTAAAGAAAAAGTAAACGCAAGTTTTGTTGTAGCTCCTGAAATGAAAAATGCTGCAGATTACTTTTCAAAGAAAAAAGTAAAAATCGGCAAATCATTTGCAATTAATTTGCAACCATGGGATTACAAAATATTTACAAGTAAATAAATTATTTAAGGACACTTTTTAAAATCTTTGATGAACGAAAAATTTGAAGCAGTAATTGGGTTAGAAGTTCACGCACAGCTTTTAACAGACACAAAAATATTTTGTGGTTGTTCAACCAAATTTGGTAACGAACCGAACAGTAATGTTTGCCCGATATGTTTGGGTCATCCTGGTGTGCTTCCGGTGCTTAATAAAAAAGTAGTGGAATTTGCTTTGCTGATGGGCGTTGCAACTAAATCTACCATTAATACAAATTCTATCTTCGCGCGTAAAAATTATTTTTATCCTGATTTGCCGAAGGGTTATCAAATCTCGCAGTACGAAAAACCGATCTGCGAATTCGGTTCAATTGAAATTGAAAAGAAAGACGGGACGAAAAAAAATATCGGCATCACCCGCATTCATATGGAAGAAGATGCCGGCAAATCAATTCACGATAGAGGCGAAACCACAAGCATTGATGTGAACCGGTGCGGAGTTCCTTTGCTTGAAATTGTAAGCGAGCCGGATATGCATTCTGCCGAAGAAGCGTATCTCTATCTTGCGAAAATAAAACAGCTCGTTCAATATTTAGAAATTTGTGACGGTAATATGGAAGAAGGTTCGCTTCGGTGCGATGCAAATATTTCCGTTCGTCCGTTCGGACAAAAAGAATTCGGTACAAAAGCAGAAATTAAAAACATGAATTCATTTAGAAATGTTGAACGGGCAATCAATTATGAAATTAAGCGGCAGATTGAATTGATCGAAGACGGCGGGAAAGTAATTCAACAAACGTTACTATGGGACGCAGATGCAAATGAAGCTCATCCTATGCGAAGCAAAGAGGAAGCTCATGATTACCGCTATTTCCCCGATCCCGATTTAGTACCGATTGATATTAACGTTGAATGGTTTGATGAGATCAAGGCAAAAGTTCCGGAGCTTCCCGATGCAAAGCGAGAAAGGTTCATCAGCGGTTTTCACCTCCCGCTTTATGATGCAGAAGTTTTAACGCAAACAAAAGAACTTGCAAATTATTTTGAACAAGTGACAAATGTAACGAACGACTACAAAGCTGCGTCTAACTGGGTAATGGTTGAAGTTTTAAAAGTTTTGAATGAACAGAAAATTAATGTTGAAAACTTTGCAGTCACTCCGCAAAATCTCGGCGGATTAATAAATCTCATTCAGCAGGGAACCATCAGCGGGAAAATTGCGAAAGATGTTTTTGCAGAAATGTTGGAAACAAAACAAACAGCGGAAGCAATCGTTAAAGAAAAAAATCTTGTCCAAATTTCCGATACTTCGGAAATAGAAAAAATAATTCAACAGATATTTGATGCAAATGAAAATCAAGTAAAAGAATTTCTCGAAGGGAAAGAAAAAGTGTTTGGATTCTTCGTAGGACAAACGATGAAAGCCACCAAAGGGAAAGCCAATCCGCAAGTAGTTAACGATCTGTTAAAGAAAATATTTGAATCACTTAAACAATAAAGAAAAAACGCATGGCAGAACAACCTGAAAATGAATCACCCAAAACGGGATTACAAAAATTTAAAACAGTTACCGATAAAATTCTTCATCCCTTTGGAAAGAAAGTAAGAAAAGCTCCTGAAACTTTTCTGGAAAAAGTATGGGAATTTTTCCGTTCCCTTTTTTCGGCAGCAATTGCGGCACTTTTTATCATTACCTTTTTTATTCAGAACACACGCATCCCAACCGGTTCAATGGAAGACACGATTCTTGTGGGAGATTTTATTCTTGTAAATAAATTTGTGTACGGACCGAGTTCACCTAAGTATATTCCCTTCACTGAAATTGAGATCCCTTATTTCACAATGCCGTTCTTCAAATTTAAAGATCCGCACCATGGAGATATTGTTGTGTTTGAATATCCCGGCAACAAAGAGCAATTACGCGCCGATGAAAGAATTCCGGGACTGCCGATTCCCGAAGAACAAATTGCGATGAATGTAAATTACGTTAAACGTTGTATCGGTTTACCCGGCGATACTTTTGAAGTTCGCGACAAAGTTGTTTTTGTGAACGGAAAAGAATTTTGGATTCCGCCATACATCAAATATTTGAAGCCATATCCTTTTCCGAAAGATGAAGTGGAGACAGATATTTTCCCCAAAGGAAAACAATGGAATAGAGACTATTACGGTCCGCTTGTCATTCCTAAAAAGGGGATGCAGATTCAACTAAATTTAGAAAATGTTGAAGAATGGCGCACAATAATTGACAGAGAATTTGCAGAACGAGTTGTTGAAGTGAAAGATGGAATTATTACTATAAATGGAAAGGAAGTTCATTCTTACACTTTTCAAAAAGATTATTATTTTATGATGGGTGATAATAGAGATGATTCAGCTGACTCAAGATTCTGGGGATTTGTTCCTCGCGATATGGTAGTCGGTGAAGCGTTTATGTCTTTATTCTCATGGGATAGAGACATTCCTTTCTCGGAACTCTTCCGTCTGTTAGGTTCCGTAAGAACGGAAAGAATATTAAAATTGATCCATTGACGTTTCTTGAATTAAATTGCTTAACGAATATAATTACTATTTAACGTAGCGCAGACTGAAGTCTGCGTTACGAAAAATATAAATAACACATCTTAAGTTAAATTGTTAGAAAATAAAAAAGCCACTCCGATTAACCGGAGTGGCTTTTTTTATGAACACCTAAGTTAATAGGTTTTTACAACGTGTATCTAACACCGAGCTGCATTCTCCAACGGGAAGAAATATCGCTATCAGTATAGACAGAATTGTTAGTAGGTTTAGAGAAGCTATAAACAGGAGTATTAGCAACACCATTGTTGGTAACCAAACCTTGTAGAGCAACAATGTTATAAGTACCAAGACCGGCGGTTTGCACTCTTCCCCAACTGGTGTTAAGTAAATTCGCTACGTTTAGGATATCGAGTGAAAACTGAAAAGTCCCCATTCCTAAAAAGTCAGGCACATCTTGAGTAATTCTTAAATCAAGATATTGCTGCCATTTTTCACGGGCGCCATTTCTTTCGGAAATTTTACCACGGTTTTTGCCGAGATAATCATCATTCTGAATAAATGCATTAAGATCGTCTGCGGTTGTGCCTGCTTTTGTAGCGGCTACAAATTTACCGCCGGAAATTGTTCCAACGAGAATATCACCTGCATCTTTAGGAATGTAGAAAAGATCGTTATACCTAAACCCATCATTGTTCAAGTCACCATTTACAACAAATGAAAATGGGTTACCACTTTGTCCGTTATAAAACAGTGAGATGGTTGTTGGGGCATTCTGGAAGAACTCAGCAGAATAAGAAACAGATGCAAACGCTCTGTGTTTAACTTCCCATTGTGAAGTGGTTAACGCAGGATTATTTGGATCCATATCAATCGGGCTGTAATTCATCTGAGAAGCTGCCTGTGAAGAACTCAAACTGTTTTTATCTTTTGCTTCGCCGAATGTATAAGCAGTATTTACAGAAACTCCACGGGCGACATTTCTTTGCAGTTGGAACATCAAATTATATTGGTAACCGTCACTTGTGTTATACAATTCCATAATATCCCAGAAATTTCCATTTCCATAGTCAGTTCCACCGTATCTTGGGCGACCATCTGCTAAATTACTTGTTGAAGGTTTCAAATTGCCTTTGCGGTATAACATTTCATTTAAACTTTTTGAGTATAAGAATTCTGCGGTTCCGATGAATCCGCAAATTAATTCTTGATCAACGCCAAGATTAAATCTCATAACCTGAGGTAATTTTAAGTTAGGGTCAACGACATCAATTTCAGATTGGAATTTGGCTGCTCCTGTTCCAGGGTCACCAGAAATATATTGGCTTCGAGGATCTGGATTGAACGGTAAAGTCCCAGATCCACCGTAGTTAACTTCAGCAGTAAACATACCGGTATTTCCGAAATTGTTTGACATCCAAACATAAGGGATACGTCCGGTAAAGATTCCAACACCACCGCGTACTTGAGTTGTTCTCTCACCGGTAACATCCCAGTTAAATCCAACTCTTGGAGACCAAAGCATATTTCCACTTGGGATTTGATCTGTTCTGTATTGTGAAAAATATTTTGGAAGAGAATCGTTTTTAGCAGGAGTCGTTGGGAATGTTGGGATATCAACACGAATACCAGCGGTAATTTTTAAAGTTGGTAATATTGCCCATTCATCCTGTGCATAAAAACCAAATTGACTTACACTAAATTCAGCAGCAGGAACTGCACTTGGGTCACGTTGATCTCCAAAGCGTGAATAAACTCTCTGATAATAAGACACTTTATCCGCAGCAAAATCAGCCAAACTATTATATTCATAGTAACCAAAAGCTGAGCGGGCAAATAAATTAGCGAAAGAGAAAAATTCATTATGAGTTCCAACTGTAAAGGTATGGTCTCCCATATATAAACTAAAGTTATCGCTAATTTCGAAGATATCCTGATCTAATTTATTTGCGGATGAAAATCTATCAGGTCCGGCATACATCGAGAAAGTTTTGTTTATTTCTTTTATTAAAACTTCGGGAGCGTCAGCAGATTTTCCTTTCCTTTTGTCTCTAATCGTTGTGTAACCAACTACCAATTCGTTTGACATGGTATTCCCGAAGGTACTATTTAATTGGGCAACCATAGAATTAGTCATATTGCTCATCAAATAAGGTTGAGTATCAAAAAGAAGATTGCTGGTAGTTCTGTAGTTATACAATTTATCAGAACCGGCATCAACAAAATTATTACGCACTGTTAGTTTATGATTTTCAGCTAAGTTGTAATCAAAACGAACAAATAATTTTGAACTTGGCTGTTCAAAAGTGGGTAAATTGAATCCTCCGGCGTTAAATCCTTTTGCAGCAAGAGCCGTAGCAAAAGCGCCGCCTAAAGAATCGATGGAAACTCCAGCCAACCTTGAACCTACTGATAGGTTTGGTTGTGGATAATTATAAATTGTTTTTTCTCCATTTACAAAGAAGAATAATTGATCTTGAATGATTGGACCACCGGCTCTAAAACCAAATTGGTAATCCTTAAATTCATCCATCTTTTTAGTTCTCTTGCCATCTTTATTTATGAATTGTCCGGACATGTTCTGGTTTCTTCCAAAACCATAAACTGAACCATGATATTGGTTGGTTCCACTGCGGGTAATTGCGTTAATTCCACCGCCGGTAAAACCACTTTGTCTAACATCGTAAGGAGCAATAACTACTTGGAATTCGCTTATTGCATCCAAACTAATAGGGGTAGTTCCCGATTGTCCACCAGGAGTACCGCTATTTCCTAAACCGAAAAGGTCATTATACTGTGTTCCGTCAATCTGAATATTGTTATATTTTGAAGAACGTCCGGCAGCGCCTAACCCGCTACCAGAAAATAGAGGGGATAATTTTGAAAAAGACTGAAAATCCCTTGTTGTGGTTGGAATTTCCTGCATCGATTTTTCAGAGACGTTTTGAGAAGAACCGGTTCTTGCCTGGCTTAAAATTGCACTTTTTTCTGCTGTAATAGTCAATTCGTTAAGAGTAACTGAAGATTCCGGCAATTTAAAATTGATCATTAAATTTTGAGCCAACTCAAGATAAACATTTTCTTTTATTTGAGTGTTGTACCCAACGAACGAAACAGTAATTTTATACGGTCCACCTGTCTTTAAACCGGTCAAATTATATTTACCATCCATACGAGTAGAAGTGCCATAAACCGTTCCAGTTGGAACATGAACAGCCATTACTGAAGCTGCCGGCAAAACTTCCCCATCCATTGCAGAAACTTTTCCATTTATACTAGCGGTTGTAATTCCCTGCGCTAGTGATATTTGGACCACCCCGAAGAACACCCCGAACAAAAGCATTTCAAAGAGTAACTTTTTCATAGTTTAGAATACCTCTATTTAGTTAGTAAAATTTGAACATCTAAATTTCACTCTTTTAAATCATTTATTCAAATAATTTTTTTTTTAATAAAAAAAAAATTTTTTTTTGATTTACCGGAATGTATTATCTTCCAAACCCATTAAAGGAAAATGTTAAATGAAAATTCTTTCGCTTGATTATCAAAAATATTCTTTACATAACGGTTTGGAAGTTATACTTTATCCCGAAACTTCACTACCTATTACGGTTGTTAATCTTTGGTATAACGTTGGCTCAAGCAGAGACTCTAAAAGGAAAACCGGACTTGCCCACCTTTTTGAACACATGATGTTCCAAGGTTCGAGACATGTTAAAAAAGGAGAACATTTTAAATTTATACAGGACAGCGGAGGAACGTTAAATGCTTCCACAAGTTTTGATGTGACAAATTATTTTGAAAAAATTCCTTCTGATTTTCTCGAAACAGCTTTGTGGCTTGAATCGGACAGAATGGGTTTTTTTCTTGAAGCATTGACTGACGAGACGCTCGCAAATCAAATTGAAGTTGTTAAAAACGAGCGGCTCGAACGTTATGATAATCAGCCATATGGGCTAACGTGGGAAAAAGTTTTCGGTTTGCTCTATAAAGAAACTCATCCATATCACGCTCCAACGATTGGTTACATGAAAGATATTTTGTCTTATAATCAAAAAGATGTGGGCGAATTTTTTAATACTTATTATCAGCCACGGAACGCTTCGGTTGTTATTGCCGGTGATTTTGAAATCGAACAAACAAAAGACCTCATTGAAAAATATTTCGGCGAAATGAAATCCGCAAAAGAAGTTTCTCCATTGCTAACTGATGCTAAAAATCTTTTGGAATCAAAAAGCGAAATAGTTTACGATGCTGTAAGTTTGGAAAAAATTCTCCTTGTTTGGAACACCGAAAAAATATTTCATGAAAATAATTTCGCTCTTGATATTTTGTCCGATATTTTAACCGGTTCAAAAAACGGAAGACTCTACAACATCCTGGTGCTTCAACGTGAACTTGCATTGCAAGTTTCGGCTTTCCAATTTTCCGGAAAGTACGGCGGATTTTTCTGTGTTACCGCAACTGCAAAACCGGGCAAATCATTGGATGAAATAAAAAAAATAATTCTGGCGGAATTGGATCATCTTTTTAAAAATGAAATTACAAGTGAAGAATTAACCCGCGCAAAGAACGGCATCAAAGCTAATTTTATATACAGCATGCAAAGTTTGGATTCGGTAGCAAATCATTTAAACCATTACAATTTTTATTTGGGTGAACCAAATTCATTTTCATTTGAGTTAAGTCTCTACGAAAAAGTTGAAAAGGAATCGGTGAAACAATGTGCTTTGTATTTTGATAAACCGTATGTTGATCTCCGCTTTGTTCCAAAAGAAAAGGAAGTGAAGTTATGATGATTGATAGAGCAACACCACCCCAGATTATTGAGCATGCAAAATTTCATCTTCCGGAAATTCAACAAATAATTTCTGCAAGAGGAATGAAAGGATTGTTCATTCAAAAAGCAAAACTGCCGATGGTTCAATTTACACTTATCGTTTCAACCGGCTGTATTTTGGATGAAGAAGGAAAAAGCGGGCTTGCAAATCTTACTGCGATATTAATTGATGAAGGCGCCGGCGGTTTAAGCGCACTTGAATTGAATAATCGTTTTGAATTGCTTGGTTCATCGATACAGATTTCCATTAACCATGAATTTATGTATTTCACAATTCTTTCACTCGAGGAGAAATTTGAGGAATCCATCTCTTTGCTTAGCAAAATTCTAACTGAACCTCATTTTGAACAAACTGAATTTCTAAGAGAGAAAAGTAAAGTGCTGGCTCAATTGCTTCAAATAAAAGATGAGCCGGACACAATTGCAGATAGAGTTTTTGAAGAACAAGTTTTTGGCGCTCACAACAAGCTCGGACATTTTAATTTGGGAAAAGAAAAAGATATTGAGCTTCTTTCAAATGAAGACGTGAAAAACTTTTATCACTCATTTATCTCATTCGGCAGATCAGGCTTTGTTTGTGCCGGTTCCCTCAATGCCAACGATTTGAAAAAATTTATAGATCAGTATGTAGATAGTTTCGGGGAGGAGAAAAATGTTGCTAATCCGATGTTTCTTGTTCCTGCAAAAAAGCGGCGTTTATTTTACGTACACAAAACTGACGCTCAGCAAACGGAAATACGGATCGGGAATCTTTCCGGTAAACGAAGTGATAGTGATTTTTATGCTAAAGCTGTAATGAATACAATTTTAGGCGGTCAATTTAATTCGCGAATCAATTTTAAACTTCGCGAAACAAAAGGCTTTACCTATGGTGCAAATTCATATTTCGCTTATAGAAAAGAGATTGGATATTTTTCTCTAACTACTTCTGTTCAATCGGAACATACAGTTGAAGCGGTTCAAGATATTTTTTCCGAATTAAAACAAATTAAAGAAACAATAAGCGCCGACGAGCTTGAAGCTGCAAAGCTTTCGATCATCAGAAGATTTCCAAGTAATTTTGAAACTTACTATCAGCTTGCGTCAGGGTTAAACACGCTTTATACTTATGATTTACAGCCTTCCTACTTTGATGAATATCTTTCCAAAGTGCAAGCAGTAACTATTGATGATGCGCTGACCGCAGCAAAAGAAAATATTAAAGAAGATGAAATGGTTGTTGTGCTTGTGGGAGATAAAACGCAATTTATTAACCAGGTTAATGAATTTGGGTTTGATGAAATCATGGAAATGAATGAGAATGGGGAACCGCTCATTTCCCCTTAAGTTGTATCACCGCCGTGGAAGGGAGTACAAAGCGGATTCCTTTTTTCTTTATATTTTTTATTTTATCAAATGAAGTATAAAAATAATCGGCGGGAAGAAGCATTAATATTATTTTAGCTTTTTTTAGCTTTTCTATTTCTCCATAAAAACGCGTTTCTACTTCATTATCTTTTACCTCTGAAAGGTTTGTAAACGAATTGGACGAATAGAGAGCATATTTCCGTTTTGTAAATTCCTTCCGTACTTTCTCAAACATGTTTGAACTTAAGAGACTTGACAACGGGTGAACGAAGAAAAAAGTATTTCTCGGGTAATATCTCAATAAAGAATTTACTGCCAGTTTATTCCTCACGAATGGAAATTTTTCAGCTAACGTAAATTCCGAATTAGGACTTGAAACTGTTATTTCAACAATATATTCTTTTCGGGCTTCCAAAATAGTCTTTGTGAATTCCGTACTTTTATTTTTCGGCTGCAGGAGGAACGCAAAACTCTCAGGTATTTCTAATAATTTTTTTAACTCCACTTCCGAAAGATTTTCATAATCGGTTAAGGCGAAAGCTATACTGCCATTATCCCGGTGAATCGAAGTATCTTGGAATATCTCAGTATAAAATTTCTGTTTCTTACCGGATGAAATTTCTAAAAGTGATTTTTTGTTTAATATCATTTCCAAGGAAGAAATTGAAACATTCTTACCGGTGAAATTTCCAAAAATGCTGTGAAGAAAAACCGGGATAGGAACATCATACGGAAGTGTTAAACGATAAGAGTGCGTTAACGAATCTTCTTTTTTCTTTGGTGATTTTATTTTTTGAAGTAACCCATCATCTAAATAGAACTCGGAAACACTTTTTAAGAAAAGGGAATTGATTTCATCGGAGGGAATCTCCGACGTGTTGATTTCAATTTCTTTTGGAGTAAAAAAAGAAAGAAGGATATTTGCAATCAGCAGGAAAACAGCTAATGCAAATAAAAGAATAAAAACGGTGCGAAATTTCCCCGTCCGTTGTTTAGATTGGTTTGAGGAAGATGAAGAAATCATTTATGAGTAAAATCCGGTTTCCGTTTCTGCAAGAAGGCAGAGGTTCCTTCTTTAAAATCTTCCGTTCCGGTAGTTAAAGCAAAGAGAGAAGCTTCATAAATTTCGCCCTGACTTTGTGATAACTCCTTAACTGACTGCATCGCTTTCAGCGCGAGTCTAACGGCTTGCGCCGGTTTACCAGCAATTTTATCGGCGAGTTCTTTTGCTTTTGCAGCAAGTTCATTTAAAGGGTAAACATGATTGACTAAACCAAGTTGAAACGCGGTTGGCGCGTCAATAAAATCGGCGGTAAGAATATATTCAAGCGCTTTAGAAAAATTTATTAATCGTGTTAAACGCTGTGTTCCGCCGTAACCGGGAATGAGTCCCAAGTTTATTTCCGGCTGCCCGAACTTTGCATTTTCGGACGCTAATCTAATATGGCAGGCTAATGACAGTTCGCATCCGCCGCCAAGTGCAAAGCCGTTTACCGCTGCAATAACGGGCTTTGAAAGATGTTCAATAAATGAAAAAATCTTTTGTCCTTTTTCTGCAAAATCTTTTGCGGCTAAAGGAGAAAGTTTATTCAATTCGGAAATGTCGGCTCCGGCAACGAAAGCTTTTTCTCCGCTTCCCGTTAAAATTACTGCGCGAACTTCCGCATTATGTTCAATCGAAAGAAAAGCATCGTAGATTTCGTTCAATGTTTCATTATTCAACGCATTCAGTTTTTCCGGACGGTTGATTGTAACTGTTGCAACGTTGTTTTCAATTTCAACTAAAAGATTTTTGTAATTCATATTTCTCTCTAAAAACTTACGTATAAAGGTAAACGTACTTTCATATCAAATGAAAGATACTGGTTGTTTTGCAGATAATTATAAGATGCGAGCATCTCAACTAAAAACATTGAAGCTCCAACGCCAATACTGAAACCGAGTTTCGAACCTTCTTCCAAAAAATTATTTTTGCCGGAAGAAATTTTAAACTGATGCAGCTTTTGGAAAACAGTTAGGTTGGCAGAAACTTCAATGCTTGGAAGAATGAGAACAACGTTTTGTAATATTGGTGAAAGATAATATCGGGCGCCAAATGAAAGCGGAAGTAAACTTGTAGAGAAATGAGAGTAGGTTGATACTTGATAAAAACTTTGCGCCCCGGGGAATTGTTCAAAACCGACTTTTCCGAAAAGGAAAAGTGGAAGATATTCGTTGTTGGTATAAGCAACTTCTACATTGAATCCATATCCAAGCATCGTTGTATTGTTGAAATCAAAAGTGGGAATGCGAGGACCAACTCCAACTGCAAGAAAAGTTCCTCTTGCTTTATCGGAGGCATAATTCACCGAAGTGAAACACAAAAGGGAAACAGTTAGTATAATAAAATATTTTTTCATTGCTTGGAAAATTTTCTTCGTCAAATATAAGAAAAGAATTAATTAATCTTTTGGCTTTCCCTTTTCAAAAATATAACCGTGAGAAAAGATAACAGAAAATAAACCGGCAAGATGAAGGTGACAAACTTTTTATTAATATCGAAAAACCCATCCCAACCGGTATATGTTTTTGCCAGAAATAGTTGCAGCAATGTTTCGGATTTACTTCCGAATAGTAACAGCGCCATCCACACGGTTGAAAAAAAATAAAAACTAAATGTAAATACATTGTTCTTTTTATAAATAAAGAGCGCTATCGTTAAAAGAAGAAGCACATAACTTATAATTGAAAAAATATTAAAAGTGATTTTCGGGAAACTTAAAAATTCCGGCGCAAAGAAAAAAAAGAGCAGAAGAAAATTCGGCAATATTTTCAACCTAAAAGAAGATTCCACCGTGTGCAATAAACTAAAGAGAATTAGAAACTGCGGAAAATTCCAGATGAAATAAATGGGAAAGTCAACGATGGAAGATAAACCCAATTCATAAAAATAATCAGGATCGCCAAGCTCAATTTTATTTTGGAGGAATAATCCACCGATAATAATTACCGGTGGAAGTAGAATGAACAAAAACATTCGGAAAAATTTTTGAAATGAAAAGGAAAGCAAAGAATTCTTCAACGGTTCTACTCCATTAAAGAAAAGAAGAAAAACTCCGGTAAGAAAAATGATTCCGTAAAATCTAAAGCCGATTACGAAAAAATAATTAGGAAGATTAAAATAACGGAGAACAAAATTCAAACCGGTAAGGATGAAAAGCATAAGAAGATAAATTGAAACCGGAATTTTTTTCAAGTTGAATTAATTTCCTTTTTCAATTTGATTTTGAGGCGTTTGTTTTTCAGTTGAAATTCCAACTCCGTGTTTGTAAACCATCTTTCCGCCGTGTAAACCGGTTTCGTAAACAAAATAACACCCGGCAAAAGCAAGAATAACAAATGCAACTTTCATTTTCATTGCATGTTTGATAAACTTGTTTTTTATTTCGACATTGATCACGAAAAGCGTGCGAAGAATGAGCAAAGCAAAAAAATACCAAAGAGTGATCGTCGCAAAGGTTTCATGTTCCTCCAAAAGGTTTTTGCTTGCCCCAGTCCAATTTTTCCAAACTTCTTCTGCTTGATTACCCGTTAATACAGCAGCAAAACCTCCAAGCACTCCGAGTATTAAAATGATGAAAGCAGCTTTTGTAAAAATATCTTTCTTAAAAACTAAACCAACGATTTCAAGAAAAGTGTAAACAATAAAAAGAGCAATAGGAAAGTGAATTATTTGGGGGTGAAGACTTCCAAGAAATTCCATGCATTATTCTTTCTGGTAATGAAATATAATTACTGATTCGGTTTAAAAACTTTTACTTTTTGTACAGAAGTATAAAAAATTGAAACGCGTAATGCAACTAACAACACTCAACCAACCTATCCGCAGAGAATACTGCCGCCGTTAACATTTAGAATTTCTCCGTTGATATGTCTTGCCAAATCTGACGCAAGAAAAAGAACCGGACCGGCAATATCTTCCGCAGTGGCAATGCGTTGAACGGGAATTGCTTTTCGTTCTTCTTCTTTATATGCTTCATCTGCAAAAACAGAAGAAGCCATTTCGGTATCTACCCAGCCGGGAGCTACACAATTTGTGGTGATGTTAAATTTGCCGAGTTCGGAAGCAAGTGATTTGGTGTAGGAAATTATTCCGCCTTTTGAAGCAGCGTAATGAGAATAATAGGCTTCACCGCGCTGTCCGGCAGTTGAAGAAATGTTAATGATCCTGCCGAATCCATTTCTCTTCATCGAAGGAATAATTTCTTTCGTTACTAAAAAAGTTGAAGTTAAATTTATTTGAATGGTTTCATTCCAATCTTGCAACGACATTTTATCAGCTTCACCGTATTTCCAGATACCTGCATTATTTACAAGAATATCAATTCTTCCGAATTCATTTAGAATGAATTTTACTTTATCAATAATATCGATTTCGGAATTGAAATCAATTTGAATAGAGAATGGTTTGTTGGCAGAAAATGAATTGACTAATGCATCAGCGGCACTTTTATTCTCTTTGTAAGAAAAAACAACTGTAGCGCCGGTTTGATGAAATAATTTTACACAAGCTGCTCCAATGCCTCTTGAGCCTCCGGTGATAAAAACAATTTTGTTATTGAATGATATCATTTTAATACTTTACTTTATATAAAAATAAACCTTTTGCGGGAACAGCTTCGCCCGCCATTTTTCTATCTTTTGCTTCGATAATAGCTGTTAGTTTCTCAAACGGTTTTTTCTCTTTGTGAAAATCTAAAAGTGTTCCGACAATTGTTCTAACCATTCCATGCAAAAATCTATTCGCTTCAATTCTAAAAATAGAAAAGTCTTTTGAACTTCTCCATTGAGCATTTAAAATATCGCATACTTTATTTTTCGTCTCGGCTTCATGTTTTGTAAATGAAGTGTAATCTCTTTCTCCAATCAGCAATTTTGAAAGTTGATTGAGATACTGAATATCAAGCTGCGAATAATAAAAATGTGTGTAACTTTTGAAGAAAGGCGTTTTGTTTCTTGAAATAAAATAAAGATACGTCCGGCTTTTAGCGTCATAACGAGAATGAAATAATGTATCAACTTCTTCAATTTTAGTAACGGCAATATCGTATGGGATCGTATTGTTCAGTGAATACCGGAACCGGTATAAATCGAGTTTTTGTTCGCAAGAAAAGTTCGCAACTTGTCCCAGTGCGTGAACGCCGCTATCCGTTCTTCCGCTTCCGTTAAGCGAAATTTTTTCTCTTATCAATACTTCAATAGCGTCTTTCAACGTCTGCTGAACAGACGGCTGATTTTTTTGTATCTGCCAGCCGCAGTAATTTGTCCCGTCGTACTGAATATGTAGTTTGTAATTCGGCAATTCTCTATCAAAAAAAATCTTATTCTGTCATCTTACGCATGAAATTCTTAATCTTACTCGTAATCATAATCATACTCATTTATTACTTCGATTAAGAGTATGATTAAGATTATGATTAAGACTCCTGCGTAAAGTGAGTTATTCTTTTACAATTATTAAAACAAATATAGGGAGATGTAAAATTATTTCAGCATTGTCAGGTATCGGTTCGGTAAAATTATAATTCTTTAAAGTTAGAACATGCAGTTGACTTCTGTTTAACCGTTTACAAAATTATTTTTCCACTTATCAAAATTGATTTAATATAATGTTGTAACCAGGTTAGCTTTTCTGAAGTCAAAAAAGAAAAATTAAATTTAACCGGCAGGAAGCTTATGTTTTTAATAATTCTACTTTGTGCATTTACTTCACTGGTCTCGGCAAGCACAAAAAATTCTGAAAAAAAATTAATCCTAAAAAAAACAAATACTGAAATTATTATTGACGGCGTTATCGATCCTGCTTGGAGCCGGGCTGATTCCGTTTCTGACTTTTTTCAACTTGCGCCCTACTATGCAAAAGAGCCTTCCAAACGAACGGTCTCAAAAGTTTTAACCACTGGAGACGCTATTTATTGTCTGATGATTAATTACGATAATCGTTCAAATATCCAAAGTAATGCGGGAGTTCTAGATGAATTCGGTTCAAGTGATATTGTTTCATTTATGCTTGATACTTTTAACGATAAAAAAACCGCTTACAAATTTGCCGTAACCGCCGCGGGTGTTAGACTTGATTGCAGACTTTTAGATGACGGGAGAAACAGAGATTATAACTGGGACGGCATTTGGTTTGCGGATTCAAAAATTTACGATTGGGGATTTGTTGTTGAGATGAAAATTCCATACAAATCAATTCAATATAACGAGGATGCACAAACCTGGGGTTTAGATTTTGACCGCTGGATCCCATCACTGACCGAAGATTTATATTGGTGCGAATATGAACAAAATGAAGGACAAAGAATTTCGAAATTCGGACAGCTTGTTTTTGATGACTTCAAACCATCCGTAAAAGGATTAAATCTTGAATTATACCCGCTCGCTATATCAAAAATTTCTTATCTACCGGATGGCAAATACAAAAACGAACCGAATGCGGGACTTGATATTCTTTATAATCCATCACCGAAATTAACTTACCAATTAACGGTTAATCCCGATTTCGCACAAATTGAAGCCGATCCTTTTCAATTTAATATTTCGCGTTACGAAACTTACTTCAGCGAACGCCGTCCTTTCTTTACGCAAGGGAATGAAATATTTATGCCTTCCGGGAAATCAAATAATTCCGGTTTCTACAGCCCGATGGAATTATTTTATTCACGAAGAATCGGTAAAAAATTACCCGGTGGAAAAGAAGTTCCTCTCATTTTCGGAACGAAAGCATTTGGTAGAATTAACGATTGGGAGTACGGCGGTTTTCTAGCGATGACCGGAGAGACTGATTACAATGATGATGGCATCACTAAAAGGGAAGAACGCGCTTATTTTGGATCGGCAAGAATCAAAAAGCAAATTCTTGATAATTCAAATGTTGGAATTCTTTTCGTCGGGAAAAATTCTATCGGAAATAATTCCGGTGTGCTTGATATTGATGGAGCGTTGAGAGAATCCGATTGGCAGTTGGCTTACCAGGTTGCGCGTTCCTTTAAAAATTCCGAAGGAGATTTTGCCGCTTCTGCGGGTTTTACAAAACAAACTACAAGTTGGATGACGTTAATCCGCTCAAGGTACGTAGGAAATAATTTTGATATAAGTCAGGTTGGTTACGTTCCGTGGAAGGGGACAGCTACCTTTGTTGGTATTACTGGTCCTACGTGGTATTATGATTCTGGTTATCTTGCTCAGTTATCACTTTATGGAGGACCAGCATTCTCTTATGAAAAAGTTGATGCTTTTACAGATTACTCCGGGATACTCGGGATTAATATGCAGTTTCGCAACAATTGGGGTTATGAAATTGATTATTCTTTCGGCGAACAGAAAGACTCGGATGTAAAGTATTTCTGTTCGGAATTAACTTTCAGTTCGTGGTTTAATATTTCGCCTAAATGGAATGCGAATCTTTATGGCGGCTACACAAATACATATAATTTTTCCCGCAACTATTTAGCTTTTTATTCATGGGTAGGTTCGTACTTTGCATGGAAACCCTTTTCAATTTTGGATATCGGAACTTCTTATGATATGTTCATCGAAGGAAATCCTTCCGGTAATGTTGAAGACATTACTTATAATGCTCGACCGTACCTTACCATTACTCCCGTTAATGATTTAAACGCGAGAATATATTTAGACAATGTTTTTGTTAAGTCATCGGATAAACTTGAACGCATCATTTTTGGATTTTTATTTTCTTATAACTTTTCACCAAAAAGCTGGATCTATTTTGCAGTGAACGATATTAAAGATAGAAGCCAGGAGTTTGATTTTGCCGGAAATTCTTTACCGGTAAGAATGCATGTTGTTGATCGTGTTGGCGTATTAAAAGTAAAATACCTCTATTATTTTTAATAGAAGGGAAACAGTTTTAGATGTGAGGGAAAAATTCTTTTCCACTTTAGGTTAAATGGATAGAATCATAATTTGAGCATCGTCATTTTTTACTTATTTTTATGTTGCAAAACAAAATTACTAAATGCAATAATTCTTAAATATTGTCTTAGTTATAAATATAGTTAGTATTGGAAAGAGTTTTTTATAGTAATGAATTTTAAAAAAATATTTATTTACGCTCTATTTATTTTAGCGATTGTCCCCAATATACTTTTTTCTCAAACGCAATTTGAATTTCTCCCCGATGGATTAAATTTCCTCCCGCTTCGCGCAAACAGCCAGGAAGCAAAACTTGGCGTTCTTTATTATCCGGAAAACGCCAACCTTAAAGTTGATATCGGCAACACGATGGACTTACTTTCATTTCAATTTCCAGAAAGCAAAAGTAAATTGAATTTCGGAATTGAATTTATGGCATATGCTTCGGTCATCGGGTATGAGCAGCTTCGTTTGCAGATAGACGCTGTCGATGGTTTCTTTGGCGGGAATGCAACATTTTCAAAACCAATTAATGATAACCTCCTTTCCTTCCGCCTCAGATTCATTCATAATAGCGCTCATTTAGTTGATGGCAATTATTGGGTTCATCCTTATCCGAGAGGTTGGACAAAACCGGGTGGACCGATTCCTTTTACCCGTGATTTTGCAGAACTTATTGCAGCAAATACAATCAATTTAGAAAATTACAATTTGCGTTATTATGGAGGCGGAGCCTTTTCTCTTCGTATCCGTCCGGATAATCTTAAACGGTTTTCAGCAACTGCAGGTTTTGAAATTAACAACGATAAAATAATCGGCAAACTATTTAATAAACCGGTAAATGTTTTTCTGGTGCATAATATTAGTTACGCCGGGCTGCCGGATTATTCTTTTACAAATCAATCTCAACTCGGTATTAAATTTGGTAAGTGGGAATCGAAAGGAATTCTCTTCTACTTTTCATTCTATTCGGGCAATAATATGTTCGGCGAATATTTTGATGAAAGAATTAACAAAGTAGGTTTCGGTTTTGCGGTTGATTTTCCATAATATCTTTTTCATTGTAAACTACTTCATCAAATTTTGCCGCTCATCAATTTATTAACTTCGATTACTTAAAAACCGTTATTTTTACGATAGGGTTTTTGATTTGAAATTCGTTAATGAAAGACTTGTGAATGCAAAAAGTAATTGAAGTACAAAATCTCACAAAGAAATTTAAAGAGTTAACTGCCGTAAACAATTTGGATTTGAATGTCTATCGCGGCGATATCTTCGGATTTCTCGGTCCAAACGGCGCAGGGAAAAGCACAACCATTAGAATGTTGACGACACTGATCAATCCTTCTTCAGGCACGATTAAAATATTTGATAAATCGTTGAAACAAAACCGCAATGAAATTTTGAGAAAAGTCGGTGCGATTGTTGAGAAGCCCGACTTCTACGGCTATTTATCAGCTTACAAAAATTTGGAAATACTGGGGCAAATTTCCGGCTGCGATACTTCGAATAAAAGAATTATGGAAATTCTTGAAACGGTTGGACTTGAAAAACGCGCGAAAAGCAAAGTGAAAACTTTTTCCCACGGAATGAAACAGCGGCTCGGTTTAGGACAGGCGCTTTTACACGATCCCGAATTAATTATTCTTGATGAACCGACTACCGGACTTGATCCGCAAGGAATGAAAGAGATTCGTGAACTCATTATTCATCTCAGCAAAGAAAAACAAAAAACAATTTTTCTTTCTTCTCATATTCTTTCCGAAGTTGAACTTGTGGCTAACCGGATGATAATCATCAACAAAGGAACAACTGTCGTTGAAGGAACGGTTCAAGACTTGCTGAACGCAACTCATCTTAAAGTAACTTTTGAAATTAATGAAATAGAAAAAACAAAAAGCTTACTTGCAGAAACACAATGGCAGAAAAAAATCGAATCGTTCGGCGATTACCAAATTCTTTTTCTTCTTGAAAAAGAAGAGATAGCTCCGCTAAATAAATTTTTGGTCGAACGCGGAATTGGTGTTCATTCCATTGTCCCGAAACGTTCGCTTGAAGAATATTTTCTACTTTTGACCGAGAAGGGAACCTGATGTATACACTTGTTAAAATTGAATTGTATAAAATTTTCCGCAAATGGAGAACGTATATCGGCTTTATGGCGATTGGCGTTTTAGTTCCGGTTATTCAAATTGCCATGTATTTTCAAGGTGCGCACTATCTTGAATTTATCACTCGTAGTTTTAAAGACAATTTTGTATTCGTCGGAAATCTTCTTAACGGATATTTAATTGCATATATTATTCTTGGCAGTTTAACGATACACATCCCATTTTTAATTGCGCTTGTTTCCGGTGATCTCCTTGCCGGCGAAGCAACAGCCGGAACATATCGCATGCTGATTACCCGTCCCATATCGCGGATGAAATTAGTTACCGCAAAATTTATATCCGGATTAATTTATACTAATCTTCTTGTTCTCTGGTTAGCTATAATTAGTTTAGGATTGGGAGTTATCATTTTTGGTGTTGGTGAATTGATCGTTATAAAAGATGCGATAATAATTTTTGCACAAAACGATATTCTTTGGCGGTTCGCGTTCGCTTACGCTTCCGCCGCTCTAAGCATGAGTGTTGTCTGCGCTCTCGGATTTCTCTTTTCTTCTCTTGTTGAAAATGCGATTGGACCAATTGTAACAACCATGACGGTGATCATCATCTTTACCATCTTTTCCGCCATCAACATTGATTTTTTTAGAACGATTAAACCTTATTTATTTACAAACTACATGTCAACATGGCAATTGGTTTTTGATGCCCCGATTGATTATGATGAAATAATAAAAAATTTGTTAGTACTCGCCGGACACATCATCGGCTTTTTCGGCATTACTCTTTTCCTTTTTAAGAGAAAAGATATTCTTACATAAAGTGTTTCAGAAAATTTTGGAGTTGTTATGAAATATTTTTTAGCGTTGTTTTTATTTTTCCAGTTAGGTTTTGCTCAAACAAAGGATGGACGCGAAATAATTGAAAAGGTGAAGAAGAAATTCAGCGAAGTGAAAGACTATCAAGTTGATGTGAAAATAATTGTTGATGTTAATTTTCTAAAAATCCCTCAGACCGAAGCGAAAATATTTTTCAAACAACCGGATAAAGTAAAAATTAAATCTCAGGGTTTTGCCATGCTTCCAAAAGAAGGATTAAATTTTACTCCTCATTCATTATTTCAAAAAGCTTATACAAGTTTTTATGAAAGAGATGAAATATATGATGGCGTAAATTGCGCGGTAGTAAAAGTTATTCCGTTAGGTGAAGTTAACGAAGTTATTCTCTCGACTATCTGGATTGACAAACAAAAATCAGTTATTAAAAAAGTTGAATCAACCACGAAGATGAATGGTACTTTCACAATCGATTTTGAGTATGCGGCTGAAGGGAATTATTTTTTGCCTGCGCAAATGGTTTTTAGTTTTGATGTCGGCAAAATGAATATTTCGCAAAATATAGGAGGTGAGACGCATGACGATCCTGATACGCCGAAAAAGAAAAAAACTAAATTGACAAAAGGAACGGTAAAAGTGTTGTATTCAAATTATAAAGTCAACTTGGGAATCGATGATTCTGTTTTTAAAGAAGAAAAGGAAAAGAAATGAAAAAATTATTAATCGTTTTAGTTTGCTTTACGGCATTGGGCTTTGCGCAAAATCTTTCTGATGTAATGACTACTGAGCCGACTTGGAAAAAAATTGCCGGAGACCAAAATTTCCCGGAAGGTCCCGCGTGGGATGGGAGCGGAAATCTTTATACTTCAAGCTGTCATGGAAAATGGATAACAAAAATTTCGAATGGCTCGGCAGAAGCTTTTCTTACTCCTTCTGGAAATCCATTCACTATTAATCAAACAAACGGTTTGGCAATAGGTAGCGATGGTTATATCTATGCATGCGATTACGGCATCGGTGCAATCTTAAAAATATCTCCGCAAGGCAAAACTGAAATTTATGCTTCCGGTTTCGGAAGGAAAAAATTTAACCGTCCCAATGATTTAGCATTTGACGGCAGCGGCAACTTATACTTTACCGATCCGAAAAGTTACAGCAAAGACACGCTTGACGGCAGAGTGTTTATGATTAAAAGTGAAACACACGAAGTAGTTTTAGTTGCAAATAATTTAGGGTTCCCGAACGGAATTGTTTTTTCGAAAGATTATAAAACAGTTTTCGTTTGCGAATCAGCTAAAAATAGAGTTCTGAAATATTCTATTGCAAAAGATGGAACACTTACAAACCAAACCACTTTTGTTGAACTACCCGGCGGAGATCCTGACGGAATTGCTTTCGACAAAAACGGAAATTTATTTGTTGCTCATTTTGGCGGCGGTGCAATTTATGTTGTTGAGCCAAACGGGAAAATCTTATACAAAATTAAAACTCCCGGATTGAAACCAAGCAACATCGAATTTGGCGGAAGTGATTTTAAAACTTTATTCTTAACCGAAGATGAAACCAATGCCGTCTATGAAACCAAAATGAGAGTTGAAGGAATAAAGCTGATACGCTGATTTCCTTCCCTTCACCTTCATCCATTAAAACTTCAACATCAACCATCGAGGGAGTTTTCCAATCTCCCTCAATCTCTTTAACTTTGAATTAAAAAAAAATATTTATATGAAACTTGCACTCTTCCAGATTGATCCCGTAATTGGGGATATCAAAGGAAATAAAGAAAAAATAATTAATGGATACCGCCGAGCTGTTGAAGACAAAGCTGATTTGGCAATCTTCCCGGAACTTATATTGCTTGGTTATCCGCCGCTTGATTTAGTTGAGAAAAAAGAATTCCGTGATGCGGTCAATGCTGCCGCTAATGAAATTGCCGCACAAACAAATTCCGTAGGGCTTCTTTTCGGTTCTCTTACCGAAGAAGATGATCTTATCGGAACAAATCTTTTTAACTCTGCACTCCTTTGCTATGATGGGAAAATACAATTCGTTCAACATAAAACGTTGATTCCGAATTACGATGTTTTTGATGAGATGCGTTACTTCGAATCTGCCCGAGATGTTTTTGTTCACGACTTCAAAGGAGAAAAACTCGGCATTTCTATTTGTGAAGATATTTGGAATGATAAAGATTTTTGGAAGAAACGTCTTTACTCCAACGATCCCGTTGAACGGCTGCTTGATAAGAAAGCAACTTTTTTAATAAATATTTCTGCAAGCCCATACTCTTACGGCAAACGGCAAGCGCGTTTAGAGATGCTTTCAACACTTACAAAAAAAGACAAAATCGGGCTGGCGTATGTATGTAACGTCGGCGCTCAAACGGATTTAATTTTCGACGGCGCTTCTATGTGTTTTGATAACGGCGGAAATTTAATTCAGCTTGGCAAAAGCTTTAGTGAAGATTATCTTCTTTACGACACCAAAGAACAATATCCGCCGATAATTCAGGTTGAAAGAAGTTTTGAAGAAGAAATTCATGACGCGCTTATTTACGGCTTAAAAGAATATTGTGAGAAATTAAATTTCGAAAGAGTGCTTATCGGATTAAGCGGCGGTCTTGATTCTGCAATTGTCACGTATCTTGCCGTTCAGGCTTTAGGAAAAGAATATGTGCACGTAGTTATGCTTCCATCAAAATATTCTTCAAAGGGAAGTGTAAAAGATTCTGAGAAACTTATTGCAAATCTCGGCATCACATCAAACAAAATTTCTATTCAATCTGTTGTTAATAAAACTTTGGAAATGCTTCATCCAATCTTTGGAAATTTTCCTGAAGATATTACTGAAGAAAATTTGCAATCACGTACACGCGGACTTTTGTTGATGGCGCTTTCAAATAAATTTAAATATCTTTTGCTTTCTACTGGGAATAAATCCGAGATGGCTGTCGGTTATGCAACGTTGTATGGTGATATGTGCGGCGGGCTTGCGGTTATTGCAGATGTTTATAAAACCGATCTTTATCGCATAGCAAATTTTATAAATAGAAATGAAGAAATTATTCCGGATGAAATTTTAACAAAAGTTCCATCGGCAGAATTAAGACCGAATCAAACAGATCAGGATTCACTTCCGCCGTATGCATTGCTGGATAAAATTTTGCAAATGTATTTAGAAGAAAATAAAGAGATTGATGAAATCAGCCGGGTTTTAGGTGAAAGGGATGATGTAAATAAAGTTTTGCATTTAGTTGATCGTAATGAATTTAAACGCAAGCAGGCAGCTCCCGCTTTGCGCGTATCAAATAAAGCTTTCGGATACGGAAGACGTTTCCCGATTGTTCAGGGATGGAGAAAGTAACAAGTGGAAAGTAGAAAGTGGAAAGTGGAAAGTACCAAGTTGAAAGTGGATGGTCAGTGGTCATTAGGCAAAGGTCATTGGTCAAATATCAAAAGGCAAAAGTTAAAATTTTTTTTACTGCCAACTGCCTACTGGTTACTGTTTTCTGCTTACTGCCTACTGCCTACTGCTTCCTTCGCGCAATTCGGAGGGGAACAGGCTCACATTAAAGCATTGTTGGCAAACAAGGATACAATCCATCCCGGTAGTGAAGTAAAAGTTAATGTGAAAGTTTCCGTCAGTCCAAGCTGGCATATCAATTCAAACAAACCGAATGATGATTTTCTTATACCATCAAAACTTGAAATCTCTTCACCGGAAAAAATCAAATTGGTAAAAGTTGTTTATCCGAAAGGAGAAGAACTTAAATTTGATTTCAGCGAGAAACCTCTTTCTGTTTATGAAAATGAAGTTACGTTTGACGCTTTGTTAAAAATTCCGGCTGAGATAAAATCCGGTACGCACAAAATTATTTTTACATTGGAATATCAAGCTTGTAATAACAAAACTTGCATGCCGCCAAATTCAGTTTCCGATACGCTCTCTCTTTTAGTGACCGGTGAAACAACGGTTGCGTCTGCGGATAGTCAAGATTTATCTTCTACAAAAGAACTCACTTCTTTTGAAACTCCAAAAGGAATCAATACACAAAATGATGATTCAATTTTTTCAACACTTGATAAGAGCGGTTTGCTGCTTAGTTTAATTTTTGTTTTTCTTGGCGGACTTGCGCTTAATCTTACTCCTTGCGTTTATCCTCTCATTCCAATTACGGTTGGATATTTTGGCGGACAAGCTGAGGGGAAGACAAGTAAACTTGTTATGATGGGTTTGCTTTATGTGCTGGGAATGGCTTTGACTTATTCGGTTATTGGAGTTGTTACAGCATTAAGCGGTGCGGTGTTTGGTGCGCTGCTGCAAAATACGTTTGTTATTCTTTTTATCGCGCTCATTTTTATTGTTCTTTCGTTAAGCATGTTCGGTATGTATGAGTTTCAACTCCCGAATTGGTTGGTGATGAAAGCAGGCGGCGCTAAAGGGGGATTGTTCGGCGCTTTCTTTATGGGTTTAACAATGGGAATTGTCGCCGCTCCTTGCATAGGTCCATTTGTTTTAGGATTAGTTACCTACGTTGCCGCAAAAGCAGATGTCTTTCTTGGATTTCTTCTTTTCTTTGTACTCGCAATGGGGCTTGGACTTCCGTATTTCCTTCTCGCAATCTTCTCCGGCAAAATAAAGAAATTACCTAAAGCCGGTGAGTGGATGGAAGCAGTAAAACATATCTTCGGATGGCTTCTGCTTGGAATGGCAGCTTATTTTGTTTCACCTATTCTACCGAAAGAAGTTGCGCATTATCTGCTTCCGGTGTTTGGTTTGATTGCTGCGCTCTATCTTTTATTTGTTGATAAGCTCGCAAACAACTTGATGGGATTCAGAATATTTAAAACACTCTTTGCGCTTGTCATTTTTGCTCTTTCGGTTTTTACGTTAATTCCTTCGGAAAAGAAATCGATCGAGTGGCAGAAGTTTTCTGAGGAACAAGTTACTCTCGCAAAGAATGAAGGGAAGCCGGTGATCATTGATTTTTATGCCGATTGGTGTATTCCTTGCAAGGAACTTGATGCCGTTACTTTTTCTAATCCGAAAGTGATTGAAGAATCAAAAAGATTACGGGATTAAAAGCCGATATGACGAAATCCGTTTCTGATGAGGTTGATGCATTGCGGACAAAGTTTAAGATAATTGGAGTTCCTACAACAATACTTGTTGATTCAAAAGGGAATGAAGTTCATCGTTTTACAGGATTTATAAAAGCGGATGTTTTTTTAGAGAGTCTTAAAGAAGTAAAGTAGAAGTGAAGACGAGGTGAATTGAGGAAGAGTTGTGATATCCTCGATTAAATTCTTTTTTTTGAAGACACGATTTACGAATAACGATTAACGATTTTTGATTTTCGATATTGACTTCTAACTTCTAAAATCGTTAATCTTTGTTCTGAAATCAATTTTGGTTCTGGCTACGCCAGTTTAGAAATTAGCGCCGGAATCTTTCCGCAAGCCGGTTCGATATGAATCCGTAGAACAATTTAGAGAATCACTTAACATTTAAATTATTTTTTCTCAAAACACATATTGATCAGATTAACTTTGAAAAAAACTTTTTTCCTTCTTATGTGCATTTTAAGCACAAACTTTGCTCAGAAATATGAGATCACCGGGTCTATACTCGATGGGGAAACAAACAAACCTCTTGGTTATGCAAGTATTCGCATTGACCAAACTACAAATGGGACGACTTCCAATTTTGATGGACTATTCATCTTAAAATTAAATGCAGGAAATTATAAATTAATTTTTTCTTACGTTGGTTATAAAACCGATACGATTTCCGTTTCTCTCCCCGGAACAAAAATCATAAATATAAATCTACAACCGGAAGCGTTGAAATTAGGGGAGGTGGTTGTTTATGCGAGCGAGAATATAGCTTATAGAGTGATCCGTGAAGCGATTAAGAGAAAAAAAGAGAATAGAAAAGGTTTAGTAAATTTTGAATACAACGCTTACGC
>JALNWB010000030.1 GCA_023231105.1 Ignavibacteriaceae bacterium
AAATTCTGTAGAAACATCTGACACTAAATACCGGAATAAAATTAAATGTTAAAATTGAGGTTCAAATGAAAAAGCTAATAATTTCAATACTGATTCCTTCTTTGCTCTTATCCCTTTACGGCTGTTTTAGCATGAAGGAGATATCCAAGGATGAGATTATAAAGACGGATTCAAAGAAAGAAACTTTTAAACCGGATCCTGAGCAAGAAACCTGTTTGATAACAAATGACAGCACCAAATATCAGATATACAAATTTTCATATAATGCTAACGGTGATACAATAATATTAAAAGGTACTAAATCTTTAAACCAAGAAACAACAATCCCTTTTTCCGGGAAATTAGCTGTTGCTGATATTAAAAACTTTGAAGTGCTTACAAATGATCAAGGTAAAACAACACTTCTGGTTTTAGGGATTATCGTTGGTGTGATATTGATATATATTGCTTTATCTATTGAAAGTATGGACATGGACAATGGTATTTTGCCCCATGGTAAATAATGAATTATTTACCCGTTTTATACTTTTCCAGAAAAGGAAGATGGATTAATCCGGCAGTGTTCAAAGTTCAAATTCTGCAAGAACATTTAAGGAACTAAGTTCCGGTATAAAATTATTTGTTAAACTTGAGGTTCAAATGAAAAAAGTAATAATTTCAATACTGATCCCTTCTTTGCTCTTATCCCTTTGCAGTTGTTATACTACGAATGAGATTTCCAAAGATGAATTCACAAAAGCGGAAACAAAAGATCAAAACTTAAAGATTATGGACAAGGAGACTTATTTAATCACAAAAGATGATTTCAGATATCGAGTCTACAATTATTCGTATAACGCTACTGCAGATACGATCAATTTGAATCTTCTTAAACCTGCTAACGAAAATATTGGATTCATTTTCTCCGGTAAAATTGCAGTCTCAGATGTCAAGAACTTCGAAGTGCTTGAAAAAAATTCACCAACAAAGATTGTCGATCGGAGCGTTGAAAAAAATTCACCAACAAAGATTGTCATTTGGATTGTGGTAGGGCTGATTGTAGGATACTTATGTTTATTGGGGTTCCGTTCGCGGTTATCGTCGTTGTCGTGGTAATATCCCCGAAACACAATACCTCCTTTGATGCCGGTAATTGGTAATTTAGCTTCTTTTCCTGACTTAAGGAATTGTGAATTTTTTATTCGATTTTTCTTTTACATAGAAGAGTATCTGGGGTATTTGTCAGTAGTTAAAGTCCATTTTTTTTAGTACCGTTAAAATACAAAGTCAGTGAATGAAACGATGTTCAAATTGAGGTTCACATGAAAAAGCTAATAATTTCAATACTGATTCCTTCTTTGCTCTTATCCCTTTGTGGTTGTTATTCAACTAAAGAAATTTCCAAAGACGAATTCATAAAACCGGATTCGAAGAAAGAAATCTTAAAGCAAGATCCTGAGCAAGAAACCTTTTTGATAACAAATGATAGCACAAGGTATCAGTTATTCAAATTTTCATATAACGCTAATGGTGATACAATCATATTGAAAGGGACTAAATCAATAACCAAAGAAAACATAATCCCTTTCTCCGGGGAAATAGCTGTTTCTGATGTTAAAAACTTTGAAGTGTTAGCAAAAGATGAGATTAATACAACGCTTCTAACTTGGGGTATTATAGTAGGTGCGGTATTGATAGTTTTTGTTGTAGCACTTCTTTTTGATCACTCGGGACCTAACCTTTCAGGACTGGGAGATTTATGAATTATTTACCTGATTATTACTTTTCCATAAAAGAAAGACAGATTTATCCGTCAGTGTTCAAAATTCAAATTCTGTAGAAACATCTGACACTAAATACCGGAATAAAATTAAATGTTAAAATTGAGGTTCAAATGAAAAAGCTAATAATTTCAATACTGATTCCTTCTTTGCTCTTATCTCTTTACGGTTGTTATACTACGAATGAGATTTCCAAAGATGAATACATAAAACTCGGTCCAAATCGCGAAATTATTAAACCTGATCCGGAGCTTGAAACTTGTCTAATTACAAATGACAGCACCAGATATAATGTATCTGAATTCTCCTACAATGATAGCCAGGATACGATAACCATTTTACAAGGGGCAATATCTATAAAAAAATTATGGAAAGGAGCGAAATGGCAGATGAAAGAATCCTTAACCCCCTTCTCCGGGAAAATTGCTGTTGCTGATGTTAAAAATTTTGAGGTAAAAGCCAAAAACGAGCGCCTGATGACGATTGTTTATGCGGCTAGTCTAGTTGGTATTGCTATTCTTTTATATGCTATTTTGACGACAGATGTACAAGAAGTTAAACTGAAGATACCTTGGTCCCACATCTGATCTTCTTTTTTTTCTTACTCTTCATCCTTGATTGGATGGGACATAAATTGTCCCATCTTTATTTAAAACAAACTCAGGTTAATAATAGAGACTTTGATAAGAAATATTCTTTTACTGCGGAACGTTTAAGAGCACTAACGAAACGTTGGGGTAAAATATTAAATAACAAATCCAGATCACTCCACCAACGGTTAATGGAATGGTAAGGTTATCATCAGCCCAGCCGTAAGAAATATTTTCAGCAATTGCTCCGAGCGCGGCAGCCAATATTCCAAATAAATATTCAGAAGGGACATACAAAATTTTGGGAGTTACAAAAACCACGATAACCGCGCTGACAAAAAAGGCAAGTGTTCCTTCCAAACTTTTCGCTAAAAATTTATGTTTGCCAAAACGTCTTCCTATTAATGCCGCAAAAGTATCGCTAACGATAAGAACCGGAAAAGCCATAAGAAAAATTATTTTGGGGAAAATTAATGCGCACAATAAAGCGGAAAGAAAAACATACGTTGCGCCGCTAAGATTTTTCTTCTTTGCGTCCATTTCATGTTCGCGGAGAAGAAATCCGAAAAGTTTATAAAATACTTCGCCGGCTTTAGGAGAAAGGTATCTCCACAATTCAATCGTTAAAGAGAAAATAGTAAACCCGGTAAGGATTAAAATTGCATCATGACGGGAAATAAAATAATAGATTATTGGAAAAGAAAGTGAACAGAGATGAATCATCTTCCTGATGAGTTCATCTCTGTATTGAATAGTTCCATGATCAATTTGCGTCATTTGCAGCAGGAGGTTGAGTTGGTTGACGTTGTTCCATTAATTTTTTTACGTGTTCTGGAACTTCTTCTTCACCCTCTGTTGCTCCGTTTTTCTTTTGCGGCGGGAGCGTTTCACCGCGCATTATCTTATCAATTTCTTCGGAGTCGAGAATTTCTCTTTCAAGCAGTTCGGCAGAAAGACGATGCAGCAACTCAATATCTTCTTTAAGAACTTCCAACGCACGTTCCATACAAGCTGTTACAATTGAACGAACCTCAATATCAATTTCCACCGCAGTGCTTTCGCTATAATCTTTGTGTCGTTGAATTTCTCTTCCAAGAAAGATTTCTTCTTCTTTGGCGCCGTAACTTAAGGGACCAAGTTTTTCACTCATTCCCCATTCACATACCATTTTACGGGCAATATTTGTCGATTTTTCAATATCGTTTCCCGCTCCGGTTGTGTAATGATTAAAGATTAATTTTTCAGCCGCTCTGCCGCCTAAAGCATAAGTAATTACCGCTTCCAAATATTCTCTTGAATAGGTATGTTTTTCATCAACGGGAAGATAACTTGTAACACCCAAAGCTCTTCCACGCGGAATAATAGTAACCTTGTGAACCGGATCAGCTTCGGGCATGCGTTTGGCAACAAGTACATGACCTATCTCGTGGTAAGCGGTCGTCTTTTTTTCTTCTTCTGAAATGATAAGACTTTTTCTTTCCATTCCCATCATCACTTTGTCTTTAGCTTCTTCAAAGTCATCCATATCAACTTTTGTTTTATCTTTTCGAGCTGCTAATAAAGCCGCTTCATTTACAAGATTTGCAATTTCGGCTCCGGCTAATCCCGGCGTTCCTTTTGCAAGCACTTGCAAATCAACATCATCTTTTAAAGGAATTTTTCTTGTGTGGACTTTTAAAATTCCTTCTCTTCCTTTTACATCGGGTCTATCAACAACAATTTGTCTGTCAAATCTTCCGGGACGAAGCAATGCGGGGTCTAATACATCAGGTCTGTTTGTAGCCGCAATAATAATAACGCCGCTATTTTGTTCAAAGCCGTCCATTTCAACTAACAGTTGGTTTAAAGTTTGTTCGCGTTCATCGTGTCCGCCGCCAAGTCCGGCGCCACGTTGTCTTCCAACGGCATCAATTTCATCAATAAAAATAATACAAGGAGCATTTTTCTTTCCTTGTTCAAAGAGATCGCGAACACGGCTTGCGCCAACACCGACAAACATTTCAACAAAGTCTGCGCCGCTGATTGAAAAGAATGGAACGCCTGCTTCACCGGCAACGGCTCTTGCGAGTAATGTTTTACCGGTTCCGGGAGGACCAAGCAAGAGAACACCGCGAGGAATTTTTCCGCCGAGTTTTTGAAACTTTGCAGGCTCTTTTAAAAATTCAATAATTTCCATCAGTTCAACTTTTGCTTCATCAGCGCCGGCAACATCTTTGAAGGTAACGCTGTTTTGAGATTGCCCGATCAATTTAGCTTTACTTTTTCCAAAGCTGAAAATTCCTTTACCGCCGCCCATACCGCCGCCGCCCTGCATTCTCTTCATAAAGAAGATCCACACAACGATAATGAGAATCCACGGAATCATCCCAACAAGCATATTGAGCCATTCGCTTGATTGTTTTTCAAATGAATAGTCAACTCCTTTTGCTTTCCAAACTGCTTCCTGGTCTTTAATTACCGGCTCGGGTAAGTAAACTGAAAAATTCCTAACTTTTACTTCCTTGCCGGAAATCTTTACCATTTCTTCGGCTTTTAATTCACCTTTGAAGTAGTAATCATTAATATCAACTTTTGTAATTGAAGCGCGGAGAATTTTATCGCCGTCAAGCAACTGTACATACTGGTTGTAAGGAATATCAACATAGTTAGTGTTGCCGGTTTTGAACAATTGCATAACGATAACTGCCGCAACAATCACCGCTCCCCAGCCAAAAACCATGCGAATAATTTTTGACCAGTCAAAATTATCATCAGGTTTGTTTGGTCCCGTGTTCTTGGGAATTTTCAAATTTTTATTTTCTTTATTTTCGTCCATTGTTAAACTTTTCTTGTTACTGATTTTCTTCTTTTAAAACATAAATTGAGCGTAAATTGCGATACTTTTGGGCATAATCTAATCCATATCCAATAACAAACTTGGAAGGAATTTCGAAGCCAATATAATCAATTTTGACATTATATTTTAGACTGTTCGGCTTCAACAACAGGGTTACAACTTTCATGGAAGCAGGGTGATGTTCTTCAATGAGTTGTTCCATAAATTTTATTGAAAGACCTGAATCGACAATATCTTCAACAATAATTAAATCTCTTCCGTTTACATCGCAGGCTAAATCTTTCAACATTTTAACTTTGCCGGAAGAGATTTTTTCATCGCCGTAGCTTGAAAGGCGCATAAAATCAACTTCGCAGGGGCTTTCATAATGCTTTAACAAATCCGCCATAAACATGAATGCGCCGTTCAGTATGCCGAGAAAAATAGGAGTCTTCCCTTCATATTCTTTCATCAATTCATCGGCAACCGCTTTAACGCGGGCTTGGATTTCTTCTTCAGTTAAAAATGGGACAAATGTATCGTTTCCAATCAGGATGGTTTCCGTCATCTATTTACACCTTACTTTGATAATTTTTTTTGTATTATTTGTAACCACGTAACGGTTGTCTAATCTTCTATTTATAACCCAAACTATTTCAGAATTACCTGACGCACCAGAATCGTTCACAAGCAGAAGTTGATTTGCTTTTTCTTCCGCCGATAATTTAAGATCAGTCAAAAATTCCGAAATTTTTTTCGGTTTTGAAAATCCAAAAGGATAAAAGGCATCTCCCCGCCGCCATTTTCTAATGCACAGCGGAAAGTGAAGTGAATCGCCGGAAAGAAATTCTATATTTTTATCTGAAGATAAACTAACCACATTTTTAGAAATTTCTTTCACAGAAATTTTCATCCCATCAACCGTTTTTATTTGGTTTCTTTCAATAAAAACTTGAGTGAAAGTTTCATTTTTGTTTTTACTAATGATTAGAAAATTTCTATCCCGCAAAGCAAAATAGCCGCTTGCCAACTCTGTTTTAGCGCCAACTTTTTTTTCAAGAAGATTCAGCACTCCATTTATCGAGCGGGCATTGGGCTCCAGTTTTGGAATTTTAGTTAATGCTTCGGCTATTATTTCCTTCTGCAGAAAAAGATGTTTCCCCACAAAAAGTGAAAGAGGAATTTTACATCCATCTTTTTTATCAAATTGAATGAGTTTTAAACTTTCCTCTAAAGCGCTATCCACAAAACCTAGAAAATCTTTTATGGTTGAAGAAAAATTAAAAATCTTTTCGTCAAGCCTGGGATTTATTTTCTCTTTCAATATTGGAACAACTTTATTCCGCAGATAATTCCGCTGAAAATCATTTTCTTCATTAGACGAGTCAATTTGAAAAGGGATTCTTTTTATTTTTAAATAAGAAAGAATTTCATCTTTGGTTATTGCCAACAAGGGACGAATAATGTTTCCCCGCTTTGCCGGAATACCCGCAGCGCCGTTTAAACCGCTTCCTTTAATTAAATTCAGAAGCACCGTTTCCGTATTATCCGATTGATGATGCGCGGTTGCAATTTTTGTACAATTTTCTTTTGCCGCAATTTCAGAGAATAGTTTATAACGGATTTCTCTACCGGCTTCTTCTAAAGAAAGTTTATTCTTTCTAGCAAAGTCCTTTACATTTTTCTTTCTGATAAAAATTGGAATGTTCAAATCTTCGCAAAAATTTCTGCAAAATGATTCATCGGCATCGGCTTCTTCACCGCGTAAATTGTGGTTAAGATGGATTGCAATAAGCGAAAGATTAAATTTTTTCTGAAATTTTTTTAAGAAAGAAAGAAGAAAAACCGAATCAGCTCCCCCGCTAAATCCCACAACAATTTTATCATTTTGTGAAATTAATTTTTTCTCGGCAATAAATAAAAGAACTTTTTCTTCGGTTGATTTCATTTAATAACCAAGTTCTTTTAACCATTCTTCTGTCAGCTTGGATTCATTTTCAATCCCTAAAAATTTAGCCACATATTTACCGAGAATATCAAATTCAAGATTAACCAAATCGCCGACTTTTTTCCCGGAAAGATTTGTCTCTTTCCATGTGTGTGGAATAATTGCAACCGTGAAAGTACTTTCACGAACATCCGCAAGGGTTAAGCTGATTCCGTCAACGGCAATGGACCCGACACGGACAATATATTTTGAGAAATCATCCGGAATTTTAATTCGCAGTTCATGGCTTGCGGAGAGCGGAATGTTTTCGATAATTTCGCCGCGTGTATCAATATGTCCAAGCACAAAATGCCCGCCAAGCCGCGCATTAGCTTGTAAAGAGCGTTCCAAATTCACCCGCTCGCCGGTATGTAAATAACCGAGCGTAGTTTTTTTCAATGTCTCTTCGATAGTTTCGACAGTAAAAGAATTTTTTGTGGTTTGAATAACGGTTTGGCAAGCGCCGTTAATATTCACGCTTTCGCCAGTGGTTAATTCGGGAGAAATTTTTTCCGCTTGAATGGTTAATCTCAATCCGTTGCCGAACTGTTTTTTTTGTTTCAATATTCCAACTTCTTCAACTAAGCCTGTAAACATATTATTTCCTCAAACTCAGTAATAGATCGTCATCAAATTTTTCAAAAGAATGGATTGATAATTTCCGTGCTTTGCTTATTTCCTTTATTCCAAAATCCGAAAGAAACGGGATGCCGGTTCCGAGTAATTTCGGCGCAATGAAAATCTGTAACTCATCAAACAAATTATCTTTAATAAAGGAATTATAAATTTTTGCACCTCCCTCAACAAGTACGGATGCAATTTTTTCATCGCCAATTTTCTTCAGTACCTGTTTCAGATGAAACCGCTTTTTATCATCAATTTTTAAAAAGAAAAGTTTTACTCCAAGGTCTTCAAGAAGCTTTGCTTTTGATGAACCTTTCTTTTCAATCGAAGTAAAGAGAAAAACATTTTTTTCGGAATGAAAAATTCTTCTATCAACAGCAGTTTTTAATTCATGGTCTAAAACAATTCTCTTGGGATTCCTTCCTTCTACAAGGCGAACGGTTAATTGCGGATCATCTTTATTAACCGTATTTGCGCCGACTAAAACCGCATCATACTGAGAGCGCAGTTTGTGCACTTGTTTCCTGGAAGCGGTGGAACTGATCCATTTTGAATGATATGAAGCATCGGCAATTTTGCCGTCGAGTGTAATTGCCGCTTTTAGTGTAACGTACGGAGATTTTTTTGTGATATTTTTGAAAAAGAATTTATTTAATTCAACACATTCATTTTCAAGAATGCCGACTTTAACTTCAACGCCGTTTTCTTTTAATTTCTGTACTCCTTTTCCACAGACAAGCGAATTCACATCAAGCGTACCGATAACAACTTTTTTAATTTTCTTTTCGAGAATGGCATCAACGCAAGGAGGTGTTTTTCCAAAATGTACGCAAGGTTCTAAATTTACAAAAAGTGTAGCGCCTTCAACGTTTTCCGAAGCGCTGTTGATGGCATTGATCTCCGCGTGCGCTTCTCCAAATTTTTGATGATACCCCGCACCGATTATTTTTCCTTCCTTCACTAAAACAGCGCCGACTAAAGGATTAGGGCTTACATATCCAATTCCTTTTTTAGCAATTTCGAGCGTTAGTTTTATGTAGGATTCATCGGTCACAAGTTCACTTTTTATTTAACTGAAAGAATTTGAAACTCGAGCAATCCGGCGGGAGCTTTTACTTTTACCAATTCACCAACTTTTTTCCCCATTAATCCTTGACCAACCGGGGAAGTCGTAGCTATTTTCCCTGTTTGAAAATCAGCTTCTTCAGGGGAAACCAAATGATAGGAAAATGTTTTGTTTGTTTTCAAATTTTTCACCTCAACTTGAGAAAGAATGTGCACTACGCCTTCTTCAAATTTTGAAGCGTCAACAACCCGCGCGCGCGAAAGGACATTTTGAAGTTTGCTGATGCGAAGTTCAAACATTCCCTGTTCTTCTTTGGCTGCATCATATTCGGCATTTTCAGAAAGATCACCATGAGACCGCGCTTCAGAAATTTTTCCGGCAATTTCTTTTCTGCCGTGTGTTTTCAATTCCTTTAATTCCCGCTCAAGCTCAATTAATCTTTCTTGAGTTAAGTAAACAAAATTTGCATCCGCCATGGGTAAAATCTCTCTCTTGGTGAAACATTTAAAAAAAAGCGCCACCGCTTTCCGCAGTGGCAGTGCAAAATTAAAGAATTTAGACTAAGATGTCAAGCTAAAGTAATTTGAAATCACACAACCTCAATTTCTTGTACTCTGCAGACACTTCTAAATGAACAAAGGCGGCAGACTTTCTCTTCCCGTTTTTCAAGTTTTGAAAGATGATAAACGCCGGAACTTATTCCATTTATCAGTTCATCAATTTTTTGTAAAGAACGAGAAATTAGATCCTGGTTTGCTCGAATAATTTTCTCACGCGTTTCGGCATTGGCTTTACTGTACGATTTCCCTTTTATCGCTTTCACTTCATCCGGTCCAAAATCATCACGGCTGAATTTTAATGAGTAGATAATTCCAGCTGCCGGAAGAAATGTTTCATTCAGTTCATTCTGTAAAATCTGTCCTGCAGCAAATAGGTAAAGGGGAATTTGCAAAGAGATTCCAAGTTGCAAGTCTTCTTCATTTGGCTTTTTGCCGGAGAGTTTATAATCATAAACTTTAAAATGTTTCTCATCAAAGTTAATGTCGATGCGGTCGATCTTGCCGCGAAGTTTTGCATTTGAAGTTAAATTGAGAGACAGCGCAGTTGATTTCTGCCCGTCATCATTTCTTAATCTACCGAACGGAACTTCAAAATATGCCGGTTTAAAATCGTCTGCTCTTGAAAATTCGTCTTCAAGAAAGAGAGAAAGGATTGAGTCGTTTTTGTTTCCGTTTACGCCGAGAATTTTTTCGATTTCCCAGAATGACAAAGACGAATGAATGCTGAGTTTATCAATCTTTTCTTTTGCAATTTCAAAAAGAAGTTGAGCGGCTTTCTCTTTTTCAAGTTGAAGGTTGAGGTTTTCTTTCTCAACAGTTTTCATAAATTGTTCAAAAATTGCATGAAGCAGCAATCCCATTTCCATCGGTTCAAGTTCTTCGGTTGGTTCTTCAAGCGGGGTGAGTTTCAAAATTCGTTTCAAAAAAAATTGGAACGGGCATTTGGCGTACAATTCAAGCTGGGAAATAGAATAATCACTGCCGGCATATTTTTCTAATAATCCGGTAACGTGTTCAGCGGTTGCATCAATAAATCCGCTGTATGCAAAAGTTTCAAATGGATGTTCCCTCCTGGTTTTATCTACTTGAAATTTCTCGTTCAACTTATTTTTTTCGTTTTCACTTTTTGCATTGAGCAGTAACTCTGCATCATTTTGTTCCGCCGCTTTCTGCGTCAATTCACCGAAGGAATAAATGTACTGTTCGTTTTTGTTGATAAGCGATTCATCAACTTCGATTATTTTTTTTAGATCAAGCAGAAATGACGAAGGAGCCAACTCTTTTTTTGTCCCTTCGTGCAAAGGATAAGAAAGATAAAGCTGCTTATTATAAGTTTGAAGCGTTTGGTAAAACAAAAACCGTTCGCGCGTTACGTGCTTATTTTCAGCTTCTGAAAACGATTCGTAAGAAAATATTTCAGGAGAAAAGCGGGTCGGGAAATCGCCGTCGCATAAACCGCCGAGAAAAACATAATCAAAGTTCAAGCCGCGGATTTCTTCAAAGTTGGAGACAAGCACTCCGTAGCCGGGTCTCTCTTTAATATTAAATCTCGTTGAAGCCACAGCGGTTTTTAAGTGATTAAGAAAATACTTCAGCGGAAATTTTTGCAATTCCGGTTCTTCATATTCCAACTGAAGCTGTTCAAACAGATCGGTAAACATTTCAATAAACGTTGAAAGAGATTTTATATTTTCTTCTTCGTAATCTTTGCTGAGTTTTAAAACTTTTACCGGAAAATCAAGATCGTGAATCAACTCTAATAATCGCTCGGAAAACTGCCGAAGCGTCATCGGTTCTTCAAATTTTTTCAAGAGCGAATAGAGCGATTCAATTTCCTTCTTTACCGAAGAAAGCAATTTTTTATCGGAAAGAATTTCATCCTCCGTTTCGTTCCCTTCTTCAAGGAAATGGTTGATGTGCGTAATCCATGTTTGATAACCGGAAATAATTCGCAGCTTGGAAGCTACTTGAAAAATATCGGAAGACTGCGCATTTACCGGCGGATAATACTCGCTGCTAAAAACTCTGAAGACCGCTTTGTGGTAAAAATCAGTTGCAATAACTTCCAGCAAATTGATTACGGAAATTACCGGGTTAAAAGTATGAAGTGAAAACCGATCGGTAAGATTAAACGGTATTCCATATTGAAGAAAAACGTCACGGATGATCCCGGAATAGTTTTGAATTAGATGAAACGCAACGCAAACAGCATTCGGCGGAACATTTTTTTCTGCGAGAAAGGTTTTTATCTCCTTTGCAATTTGAACAACTTCATCTTCTCTATTTTTCCCGGCTAGTAAACCAACCGTTTCATCACGGGAAGTTTTCGGTTCAATTTTCTTTTCATTAAATAACCATCGCGAAAGATTTTCGCCTAATTTATTTTCACTATTTTTTTGTGTGAACGGATAAGAATAAAATCCCGCTTTTTCAAATTTATTTTTTACTTCTTCTGCAAATGCAAACAATCCGCTGTTATTGCTTTGGTAATCAAGATTGACGTAGAGATTTATTCCCGGCAATTCAGATAATGTTTTTAGCAAAGAGATTTCATGGTTGGTAAATTCAGAATAACCGAATGCGTACACAATTTTGACAGAAGGAAAAAGTTTGCGGAATCGTTCAGCGGTATCTTTACTTGATAATCCGTTTACTTCACGAATAACATCTCCGATTTCATAAAGATCAAGTTGGCGGAAAAGTACGCAGTAACTCTCATAAACTTTTGCCAACTCAGAAAGCTTTTGTTTTTCAGTTCCATCCGTTTGTTCCAAATCCCTCAGCAAATATTCAGAAGTAATCCCGTTCTGTTTATATTCTGAAAAAAGATTCTTGATCCGATTCAAGCTTCCTTGCGGAATTGTTTTTGAAAAGCTGCGGAAATATTCAAGTTGATTTTTCTGAAACGCTTTTTTTAAGAGAACTGATGAAGCTGCATCTGAAGCGATAGATAAAGGTTTCTCCGCACTGAACAATTTTTCAGCGAGGGTAAAAATTGTTTCGATCGGTAAAATAGAAACTGCTTGCGATGGAGTTTTATCGATAATTTCTTTTTTTAACGCACGCACTTTCCGGTTTGTCGGCACCAAATGCAAAACTTCATTCGCTTGACCATGGAGAATTTTTTCTTCAATTATTTTTAACAGTGAATCCGAAAAAGATTTTTTGTTGGTTAAAATCATTTTTTGACGGCTTGTAAAAGTAGATCGTGGTATGATAACCGCAACTCATCTTTCGGATTAAGTTGAAGCGCATTCACCAAAAAGCGGAACCTCTGCTGTGCATCTTTTTTTGTTGAAACAACTTTCGTTTCAAGTTCAATAAAGTTTCCCAGTTTTTTCACTTTATCAAGATGGATGCGTGTATCATCATATAGATAAAGAACTCTCTCTTTTTCAACTACAACTTCGCATGATAACAAATTTCTTAAAAAACTTTCCGCATGTGCTTGGTGCAATTCCAGAATTTCAAAATCAGACCAACGGTTTTTTCCTTTTTCATTCCTTTGATAGCGGATCAGCTGCTGACTCTTTCCTTCTTTCCGCAGCTTTAATAATCCCTTTGCACTTGAAAAATAGACATCTTTTTGATGAAGCACTCCAACTTTTTTAGCTTTCAATTTCTTCAAACTTGAAAGGATCGAATCGAAATTTTTAACTTTAACTTTTATTTCCAAATTAACCGGCATTTTATTCTCTTCCTCAGTTTCATTTAACAAGATTTTGCAATTACTCCGTAATGATTTTTGGCACATTACAAAAAATTGAATTGATTTTTGTTATAAACTAAGTAATTTTAAAACAAAAATTTAGATGAGTATGAAAAAATTTCTTCTTTTAGCAGTATTAATTTTCCCGATCAATTTTGTAACCGGACAAAACATCGGTGAATTAGCGCCGGACCGCGAACCTCTGGTTTTTCCCGATAACGCTTACGGGGTAGATTTATTGTTCGGAGAAGGCGGTTTTGGCGTTGGCGGTTTTTACAGAAATAATTTGAGTAACACACTAACTCTTTTTACCGATATGTCCATCTCCGAAGCAAAAGATGATAATGAGTTTGAGTACATTGATTACTACGGTCGCACATATACCGTTGGGAAAAAAAATAGAATTTATCTCATTCCTTTTTTTGCGGGACTTCAAAACCGTTTCTTTGCAAATGAACTCGGTGATAATTTTCGCCCTTACTTAAACTTTGCCGTTGGTCCGGCAATGGTGGTTACTACTCCATACGAGAGGGAGTTTTTTAATTCTTTGAAATATGCACAAGCAAATTATACGGTTGGCGGTTACATTGGCATAGGCGCCAATTTTGGAATTGACCAAACACATCTTGCCGGTATAAATATTCGCTATTACGTTATTCAATTTTTTAACAGAGGAATTGAAAGTCTTGAAGGGAAACCGAAAAAATCTTTTGGCGGATTTTATATAACACTTAATATCGGATCGATGTATTGAAATCTCTTGAGATAAATCAATTTACCGGGTTCCCGCCGCAGTTGTTTTCTTTTCTTGAAGGATTAGGAAAAGATAACTCAAAAATTTATTTTGATAAGCAGCGGGATGAATACGAAAAATTTGTTGTAGCGCCTGCAAAGGCTTTTATTACAGCGCTCGCACCGTTTCTTGAACAATTAAATCCATCGATTAGAAGAGAACCGAAGTTTAATCAAACGATTATGAAGTTGAGCAAGGATATGCGGTTTTCCAAGGGCGTTCCATACAAAACTTTTTTATTGGTTCACTTTGGAAGATTCAAATTGGACAGCGAGCTCTATGTTTACTTTGATAAAACTGGCGTTCAGTATGGCATGTTTCTCAACAATTCCAAAGAAGAAAATCTTTTTTTTAAAAAGAATTTGCAGACTTACGAAAAAGAAATTGATAAAGTTTTTTCCGGTTATAAGTTGAACAATCAATTTTCTTTAACGGAAATGAAAAAAGAAATGACGCTGCTCAGAAAAAAATTTGATTTTAGTAAAGACGGTAAACTTCTTCTACAGATGAAATACATTCTTCTCGAAAAAGCCATGCTGCCGAAAGAGAAAAAAATCATCGCATCGCCAAACTTTATAAACGATATTATAAAAACATTTTCGCGGCTATACCCACTTTATTGCTTTGCGATTTCGGAACAACCGCTGAAACTTCTCGCCAAATTTGAAGAACACATGGGAGTTGCAGATTAATCGGCTTTCCATTTGATCGTACAGCCAATCGCATAAGTTTCGGGAACAGAAATTTCTTCACCGCGCAAATATTCTTCAATAGCATTTTGTAAATATTTCGTCTGCACTTTTTCCGGTTCACGCCAGTTATCGTCAATCTTACCGGTATAAATTAATTTTCGTTCGGCATTAAAAAGAAATAACTCCGGCGTAAACGCTGCTCCAAATGCTTTTGCGGTTTCCTGCGATTCATCTCTCAAATAAAGAAAATTAAATTGTCTCTCTGCCGCCCGCTTTTTCATTTCTTCAAAAGAATCTTCCGAGTATTTCTCGGCGTCGTTTGCATTGATAGCGACGATCTGAAGTCCTTCTTTCCGAAAATCACTTTGAAGTTTTTTAATTCTTTCTTCATACGCTTGAACGTAAGGACAATGGTTGCACGAAAATATAATCAGCCATAAAGGATTGGCGGCAAAATCAGAAATGCTGTAATTTTTTCCGCTAATATCCGGCAGTCTAAAATCCGGCGCCATATGACCGAGGTCTATCCTTTTATTCATTTTCTTATTCCTTCCGATTTTTTCTTAATTTCCATGTACAATAATCGCTAATTTTGAAATGAAGTTTTTATATTTTTTATTACTAACCTTATTACCGGTGATTGGTATGAGTCAAGAAATATCTTTTGCGCATAACCTTTACAATACTTACGAAAGTTATCGCGAACCGTCATTGAACTGCCGTAGAATAAATCACGGGAATATTCTGCCGCTTATTGAAAAACTGCGGCACAACTCAAAATTTGTTGTACATAAATTAGGAGAATCGGTTGAAAAAAGAGAATTATTTTTAATAAAATTAGGAATAGGGAAAACAAAAATTTTTCTCTGGTCACAGATGCACGGAGATGAATCCACTGCAACCATGGCGCTGTTTGATATATTCAACTTCTTTTCGGCTAATGATTTTCTGAATGAGATAAGAGAAAAAATCCTCCGGGAAACTACGCTTTATTTTCTGCCAATGGTTAATCCCGACGGCGCGGAAGTTTTTCAAAGAAGAAACATTTTGGAAATTGATTTGAATAGAGACGCAAGCCGGTTGGTTACTCCCGAAGCAGATATTTTAATGAATACTTTTGACAGTCTGAATGCTGATTTCGGTTTTAATCTTCATGACCAGAACACGAGATATTCGGTTGGAAGAAATTATAAACAAGCTACTATTTCTTTCTTGGCTCCGGCATTCAATGATAAAAAAGAAATGAATGAAAAAAGAGGACACGCAACAAAACTTATCGGAATGATGGATAAAGTTTTAAAGGAATTTATTCCGGGACACGTTGCAAAATATTCTGACGATTATGAGCCGCGCGCCTTCGGAGATACTTTTCAAAAAAAGGGAACAAGTACAATTTTAATAGAGTCCGGCGGATGGAAAGATGACACTGAAAAACAATTTATCCGCAAAATAAATTTTATTGGTATGCTGGCGGCATTTCTTTCAATTGCAGATAAAACTTATATGGAAATTCCGGCAAGTAATTACGAATCTATCCCGATGAACGATGAATATCTTTTTGATCTGCTTTTAAAAAACGTTACTGTTGAGGAGAAAGGTAGAAGTTTTCCGATCGATATTGCGATAAACAATGATGAGCAGAAATCAGATTCTGAAAAAGGATTTACGACTCTCAGTACCATTGAAGATATTGGAGATCTTTCAGGTTTTCATGGAATTGAGGAAATGGATTGTTCGGGTTTAACTTTAAAAGATGGGAAAGTTTATCCAAAAAAGATTGAGACCAATAATGAATTGGCGGCTATCGATTTTCAAAAGCTTATAGAAGATGGGGTTTTATTTTTACCCGTTGAAAAAGAAGTACTCAGCTATAACGGCAAATCGGATTCACAAAAAAAGTTTCCCATTCGTTTAGTTGAAGCGACCGACTTTCATTTTCAGTTAAAGATTGGAGAGCGGCCTGCATTTTATCTTTTTAAAAATGACACTCCGAAATTTGTTGTGTTAAACGGTACGGTTATTCGTCTAAAAAGATAAGTGGTAAATTCTAACCAGTAAAAAACCACCTTAAGTTTTGTAATGCAAAGTTATTTTCTTTTATTTTGAAGTTAAGATTAATATTAATAAAACAAGCAATTGACCCGATTAAAGAATGAATAAATCCTCCGAATTTTACGAAGAGTTTAATAGAGAAGCCATCCCGCATATGGATGCTTTGTTAAATTTTGCAATTCGGATGACGGGGAATGAGGATGACGCCAACGACCTGGTGCAAGAAACTTATCTTAGAGCATTTCGCTTTTTTGATAAATTTGAAAGAGGAACCAATTGTAAAGCATGGCTTTTCAGAATATTAAAAAATACCTTTATCAACTCTTACAGAAAACAGAAAAAAGAGCCGAACAAAGTTGATTACGAGGATGTTGAAAATTTTTACGAAAACGTAAAACCATCAAATACCGACGATTCTCATCTTGAAAAAGAAATTTTCGATAATCTTTTAGATGATGAAGTTTCCGAAGCAATAAAAAATCTTCCGGAAGATTTCAGAACCGTCGTTATCCTTTCCGATATTGAAGGATTTACCTATGACGAAATTGCAGATTTTATTAATTGTCCGGTAGGCACTGTGCGTTCCCGTTTACACCGGGCAAGAAAAATGCTTTATTCAAAACTTTACAAATACGCAGACGATAAAGGGTACATTTCCAAAGGATAATTTTTCAAGAGACTGCCGGTTAAGACATTCTTACTTTTCCTGCAGAGGAAGAATAGGTTTCCAGCCGGTTGAAAAATGCCAAATTTTGATAATAAATAAAAGAAATGGGAAGATTTTCTTTTTTTTCGATGCCATATTCAGTAATCACTACTTTGAAAGAATAATATTTTTGCAAATCCTTCGATAAATCAATATATTTAGACACTTAATAAATAAGATTTTATGGCAAAAGTTAAAAACATCGAAGCATTTTGCAAATTTTGCAATGCTATTACAAAAATGGAACTTACGGGCGAGAAATTTTCTTCCGTAGAACACGAAGGAAAAGAATGGGCGAAGTGCAAAAAGTGCAAGCAAATTCTCCTTATTGAAACCGTTTCTATTGTGAGAGATTCGAAACATAAAATCGATCTAATTGTGCTTGAGAATTCAATTGATTATTCTCCCGAAAAAACTTTTAACGTTGGAGAAACTATTTACCATAAAACCTGGGATGATTTTGGAATTGTAACCTCCAAAACATCGCTATCTAATGGAAAAGGCTCAATCACGGTTGAATTTCAAAAATTAGGATTTAAAAAATTACTTGAAACTCATTAAAGCTACCCGGGAATTGAGGTGAAATAATTGGTAGGAATTACAATTTCAGAAAACGAATCAATTGATAAAGCTCTTAAAAGATTCAAAAAGAAATATGAACGTTCCGGCGTTCTAAAAGAATTCAAAAAGCGAACTTTTTTTGTTAAACCTTCGGTTAAAAAACGATTGGAAAAAATTAAAGCTACTCGCCGAGCTCAACGAAATGATGATATGGATTAATAAAAAAAAGCCATCCTGATTAATCAGGATGGCTTTTTTTCTAATTAGTCAGTTCAACTCTTCTTCTTTAAATAATATTTTTCAAAATGTTTCACTACACAATCCAAAGCTTCTTGCGGCGTGTTGCAAAACGAAAATAAATTTAAGTCTTCTTTGCTGATCATTCCGCTTTCTACAAGCGCGTCAAAATTAATTAAGTTTTTCCAATACTTTTCATCATAAACGATAATCAGTAAATTCTTTTTAATTTTTCCCGTTTGCACCAATGTAATCATTTCAAAAAATTCATCCATCGTTCCGAATCCACCCGGGAAAACTATGAGCGCTTTTGCAAGATAAGCGAACCAAAATTTTCGCATGAAGAAATAGTGGAATTCAAAACTTAACTGTGGGGTAACATATTTGTTTACAAATTGTTCAAACGGAATTGAAATATTGAGACCGATAGAATACCCGCCGGCTTGTTTTGCCCCTTTGTTTGCAGCTTCCATAATTCCCGGACCGCCGCCGGTGCTAATAATAAAACGGTTGCTGTCTAATCCTAAATCCATAGACCATGCCGTTATCGTTTTAGAAAGTTCAACTGCATCTTCATAATATTTGGACATATCGACATGTTGCTGTGCCGTACGAAGTTTTTGAACAAAATTAGGAGTGCTCTTAGGATCGGAAGTTTTAATTTTGTTGTATTCTTTTAACGCTTCCTTTTTTGAACGAAGACGCGCCGAACCAAAAAAAACAATGGTATCTAAAATATTATATTTTCTGAAGCGGGCTGCCGGCTCTAAATATTCCGAGAGTATTCTTATAACCCTTGCGTCTGCGGAGTGAAGAAAATCTGATTTTTCGTAGGCTTTAAATTTTTCCATAAAAGATTTTGATTAGTGAATAAAATTATGTTTATTATTTTTGTTTGTAATATAATCTATTTTCATTTTAATTTGAACTTTGACTTGTGAAAAAACTCATTCTAATTATAATAGTACTCGGCAACTTTCTTTCCGGTTCTGCACAAACAATTAAAGTGGAGATCGAAAATATTCTAAAGAAAGTCCCTCCGCAAGCGCGCTATGGTATTGTCGTCTTAAATCCGATGAAAGAGGATACGCTTTTTTCACACAATGCAAATGTGCCTCTCATCCCGGCTTCAAACACTAAATTGTTTACTACTGCAGTTGCCGTTTATTTTTTAGGTCCCGACTATTCCATTTCAACTAAATTTTTTACCGACGCTAAAAATGTTGATAAAAGAAGATTGAATGGAAATCTCTACATAAAAGGATATGGGAACGGATTATTCAGCGATACTGATCTCGATAAAATGATCGATGATCTAAAACGCAAGGGGATTACGGAAATAACCGGTAATGTTGTAGGAGACGATACTTTTTTTGATGATGTTTATTCAAGGCAAGACTGGATAGAAGATGAAACAAAAACCGTTTCATTGCCGCCGGTAAGCGCCTTAGTACTCAATAGAAATAAATACCTGGTAAAGAAAAAGATCCGTCGGAAAAAATATAAGTATGTAACTGAATTCTTTTCCGATCCGCCGCTGAAAATTGCTGAAATTGTTTTTAACAAATTAAAAGAGGCTTCGATCTCTGTTGACGGAATTTATAAAAAAGGAACAACTCCAAAATCAGCAAAAGAAATTGCCGATCACTCAATCAAATTAAAAGATTATCTACAAACCGTAAATAAACGAAGTGATAACTTTTTAGCTGAATGTCTTTTTAAAATAATCGGAGCGGTCTCTTCCGGCAAAGAAGGTTCATCTTTTTATGCAGCCCAAACAATTAATAAATTTCTTTACGACAACGATATTCCATCAGACGGCACTAAAGTAGTTGACGGTTCAGGGCTTTCGAGAAACAACCAGGTTTCCGTTGGAGCTATTACCGGGTTATTGGAAAAAATCTATTTTGATATCCGGTATTTCGATACTTTTTATCATTCGCTTAGTACGGCAGGAGAAGATGGAACGCTAAGACACCGGATGAAAAATGCAGGTTTCGATGTGAATTTTAGAGGAAAAACAGGAACACTTAACGGCGCTTCTTCAATATCAGGTTATCTAAAATTAGATAACGGAGACGATCTCATTATCAGTATGATTTTTGAGTTCTCGAAAATGAATAACAATTATTATAGAGAAGTTGAGGACGAAATAATTGAAAAGTTAGCCGGATTCAAGAATGAACCCGGCAAATAATTTTAGCGCGGTAACGCCGGATTAGTTGGAACACTATGTCTTCCGCCCTGTTGAATAACACTATTTGTGTTATCATTTTTAGCTGTCGGCAGGAAAAACAAATTTACAACTATCGCTAGAACTACAAGCACCCCGGCAAGCCACCAGGTTGATTTGCTTAAAAAGTCGGCTGTTCTTCTTGTTCCAAAAACAGAACCAACATTTGCACCGCCAAAAGTTCCGGCTAATCCTGAACCTTTGCTGGCTTGCATGAGAATAATTATTATCAATAAAATTGATATAATAACTGAGATTCCAATTAAAACACTATACATAAACACCTTTCTTCTGTATTAATGGTAGCGGGAGAGGGATTCGAACCCCCGACACATGGATTATGATTCCATTGCTCTAACCTACTGAGCTACCCCGCCATTGTTGTCAAAATGGCTTCCAAATATACAAAACATTACAATTTTAGCAAAAATTATCGTATAATTCTTAAAATCTTTAAACCATTTTTTCGATTGGGATCATCTATGGAATTTGACTTGCAAATTATTATTTCTCTACTCACTTTAGTTTTGTTGGAAATTGTTCTCGGTATAGACAACATTGTTTTTATTTCCATTCTAACCGGAAAGCTTCCTGTTTCGATGCAGGAAAAAGCGCGGATCACCGGGCTTTCACTTGCTATGATTACGAGAATATTGCTTCTGCTTTCTCTTACACTTTTAATGAAATTAACTTATCCGTTATTCATCATTTTCGGAAATGAAATTTCCGGAAAAGACTTAATCGTAATTTGCGGTGGAATTTTTCTTCTAACAAAAAGTACGCGTGAAATTCATGAGAAACTTGAAGGAGAAGAAGGAGAAGAAAATTTCAGAATAAAATCATCGTTTGCCGGCGTGATAACACAAATTCTTTTGCTTGATATCGTCTTCTCACTTGATTCCGTAATAACCGCCATCGGAATGGCAAATCAAATTTGGGTGATGGTAACAGCGGTTGTTGTTGCCGTAATTTTTATGCTTTTTCTCTCGGGAAAAATCAGCGCATTTGTAAATAATCATCCAACGGTAAAAATGCTTGCGTTGAGTTTTTTACTTCTGATCGGAATAACTTTAATTGCCGAAGGATTTGATCAGCATATCCCCAAAGGATATATTTATTTTTCGATGGCGTTTTCTTTGTTTGTTGAAATGCTTAATCTAAAAGCGAAAGGGAGAAAAGTAATCCCGGTAAAACTTCGCAATCCGCTTATAAGTGAATAGAACAACGGATTATTTTACATGTATCGCAGATTATAAATCTGTGATACAAAATTTATCCTTTTTTGTAAGCATCCATTAAAAGTTCTAAATCGCTTGAATAATATGAATGAAGAAAATCAACATCTTCGGAGGTAAGCGGGGCAAATTCTTTTGCGTTTGCGATTGCTTGTGCTTCGGTGCGGATTCCCGGAATAACTGTTGATACCGCCGGATGACTCAAAATAAATCCCATCGCAAAATCAACCGGTTTTACTCCTTTTGCGTTAGCTAATTCAAAAACTTTTTCAAGTTTATCGAGTGATAGATTCAGTAACTCCGGATTTAACCTATTGCTTCGATGATCATTTTTCGGAAAAACTTTTTCTCTTGAAAATTTCCCGGTGAGTAATCCAAAATGAAGCGGAACACGAGCGATAATTCCGTAATTATTTTCAATTGCCAAAGGGAAAACTTCCCTTAAAGCGATTTGATTAACAATGCTGAAAGCTATTTGAAACGTATGTCCAATCTGATGTTCAACAAAGAATTTTGCTTCCCGCTGCGGTTGAAATGTATTGAGCGAAATTCCCCAGTAACGAATTTTCCCTTCCAGCTGAAGCTGTTCCATCGCTTCAATACATTCGCCATGTTCTAAATGCTCTATGCGTGCGCTGTGCAATTGATAAACGTCAATGGCATCTTTTTTTAATCGCTTTAAACTTTTCTCGCATGCTTGTATAATATATTTCTTCGAATAATCTGTTCCGGCAGAACCATCGGGCATTAATGCATTGCCAACTTTTGTTGCAAGAATAATGTCATTCCATTTTCCGTCAAAAACATTTCCGAGTAATTCTTCGCTGTGCCCGAGTCCGTAAAAATCTGCGGTATCAAAAAAATTTACGCCAAGTTCAACCGCTTTTAAAATTGCTTTTTTCGAAATATCGTCATTCACTTCTCCCCAGCCGATTGGAACATCGCCCGCCATTAATGGTCCTCCAATTGCCCATGACCCGAAACCAATTTCAGAAACTAATAAATTTGTTTTCCCGAGTTTTCTATACTGCATTCTTATTTAGGAAGTTTGTTTTTAATATTTGCTGCGTATTCATTTTTAAAAAGATTTGCATCATTCGACTTCCAATCTTTAATGGCGATGCCCGAACTTTGCAAACGTTCGTTGGTCTTAGCAATGCGATTTACGGGGTCGGGATGTGTTGAAAGAAATGTTGCCACTTTATTACTCTTTGAACCGATCAGCCCATCATCGCGCATTTCTTCAAAAAAGAATTTTACTGAACCGGGATAAAAGCGCGTGTCTTTCAAATAGTCAATCGAATATTTGTCGGCTTCATCTTCATCCGCTCTGCTGTTTGCTAAAAATGCAAGTCCAACAAAAAGATTTGAAGCAACTTCAGCAACTTTAGAAGGCTGACTTCCGAGAATCATTCCAACTAAAAATTCAACTCCGTAATATTTTGTCATTCGCTGCGTTGCATGTCTTCTTTCGGCATGAGCTATTTCGTGCCCTAAAACTCCGGCAAGAGCCGCTTCCGAATCAAGAAATTTTAATAATCCCGAATAGATATAAACGTTTCCACCCGGTAATGCAAAGGCGTTTAAAGTGTTGTCGTCGGCAATTAATTCTATCTTATAATCATAAACACTTCTCTTCGCAATTTTGGGTGACGTTAATATTTGCTGAAAAATACGTTGATCGATATAACTTTTAATTGATGGGTCACCTCTAAAAACGGGGTATTCCTTTTGATTGTTTAACATCTCTGCTGAGACATCATGCCCAAGCTTTACATCCTCGGAATCGGAAAACATATTGAATCCGCCGCTGCCGCTGCATGAACTTATAATGACAACTGAAAAAAAGGATAAAAAAAGATTTATACTGTTCTTTTTCATTTTTCCACCTCATGATTAATTGTTTGAGCATGTTCTTTCCATAAGTAGTCCAGCAGCTGATCAATTCCATATCTTGTTGCGGAAGAAAATACTATTGTCGGAGAATCAGCGCCGCGGAATTTTTTCTTTTTCAATTTCGCAATTTTCTTTTCGGTCAACAGATCGGCTTTGGAAATGCTAATGATCTTCTTTTTCTGAGCAAGAATTTTACTGTGGGATTTTAATTCATTCAGCAAAATCGAAAAATCTTTTTGATAATCTTCGGACTGGCTGTCAATCAAAAACAAAAGAATTCCTGTTCGCTCAATGTGCCGCAGAAACAATAGCCCAAGCCCTTTCCCTTCGGAAGCTCCTTCAATAATGCCGGGAATATCAGCAACAGTAAAACTTTGATATTCTTTATAACGTACAATTCCCAAATTAGGTTCAAGCGTTGTGAAAGGATAATCTGCAATTTTCGGTTTGGCTGCGGAAATTGTAGAAATTAATGTTGACTTTCCTGCATTAGGGAAACCGACCAACCCAACATCCGCTATCAATTTTAATTCTAAAATAATTTTTATTTCTTCGCCGGGCTTTCCGTCTTCAGCAAAACGTGGAGTTTGGTTTGTTGACGTTGCAAAATTAGAATTACCTTTACCCCCTCTTCCACCTTTTGCAACAACAACCTTCATCCCGTTTTTATTAAGATCATAAAGGATTTTTTCTGTTGCTGCATCTTTTATAATAGTACCAACCGGGACCTGAACGATAATATCTTTTCCGTTCTTGCCGTCTTTTAAAGAATTTGCGCCTGCGTCTCCATCTTCAGCGGCATAGTTTTTTTTATAGCGGTAATCTAAAAGCGTTGAAAGATTACTGCTCGCAACAAGAATTACATCTCCCCCTTTGCCGCCGTTGCCGCCGGAAGGACCACCTTTCGGTACATATTTTTCGCGGCGAAAAGTAATTGCGCCGTCTCCTCCTTTGCCTGCCGAAACATTAATTTGTGCGTAATCAATAAACATTAAAACTCCTTATCACGAAAAAATTGTTCGATCTTTTCCTTAAGCAGCATTGCTTCTTTTCCTACTGAACCTACGCGATAAGAAAGAAAAACATCTTTTAAAATTTGATTTGCTTCATCTTCATTGGAACACTCGGAAATACGTTCGAGAGTGTTCACAAAATCCAAACTATCTTGGTTAAAAATTGTTCCGATTATTTTCATCGTCTCTTTTGTAGTAAAATAACTAAAGATATCATATTCGGAATCCTCATTCGTTCCCTCATTTTCTTGAACTGTTTTTTCTTCAATCGACTGAGACTCCTCCTCACGCTCATTTTTTAATAAAGAATTTTCTTCAACCGAATCTTCATTTTTTTTCAACTCTTCCTGAAAATATTTTTCAAAAGGAATTTTTTCACTCTCTGTTTCCGGTGAAAGAAACTCACCTGCTTCATGTTGCAAATTGACGCTTTCGTCAGATTCATCTGTTGAATTATTATCTGAAAATTGTTCACCTACAGCGATGTTTTTTTCTTCGTGTGAAATTTCCGTTTCTGATTTAGTAATTTCATTCTCATCACTTTTCAATTCGACAGATTCTTTATCTTCAATTTCCGGTTCTTCAATTTCAGATTTTTCTCTGTAACCCAGCAGATCATCGGCATTGGTTTCATCCTTATTTAGTGCAGCTTTCGCCGATTTGAAGATATCAAGCTGCGCTTCATCCTTTGGCGTTTCAAGCGGCACTTCTTCCTCATACTGTTCTTTTTCATTTTCAGCAGAAATTGGACTGAAAAGAACCGCCTGAATTTCTGAAAGTTCAAATTTTTGTTTAGGATCAACCGAGAGACGTTTTCTTACTTTATAAATAAAATCGTAAAGTTTCTTATCCTTTAAGAAAATTTCAAGAGTTTCAATTGAAAGCCTGGTCTTTGTCGTCACCTCACCGATGTTAAGAAATTCCACCATATCAGTTAAAGCATTCTCAAGAACATTTTTCATCTGCTGTTCAAGCAGTTGCTTCTGGATTTTTTCGAGCAGCGCTTCAAATTCATAAATACTAACGGTAAGCAGCTGTTTCTTTTCAAGAATTGTTAGAAAAATTTTTTTATAATAATCATAAAAATAAACGTAATTGAAAAACAACTTTACTTCATCCTGAGAACGGACTTCACCGGTGTCAAAAACAAATTTTTTCAGCGTCCAAACAGGACGAAGCAGGTACGTTATTTGAAAAGATACCGCCTGCTGAATTATTTTTTTTACTTCTTCATAAGGAAGAAGTTTATTCTTTTTAATTTCCTGGCTAATGGCTAAAAAATGCTGCGCAATGTCAGGTCCGCTATAATCAAAAACCGATTTTTGCATCAGATTTTGGCGGTCAAGAAAAATAAGATAATCAATTTCAGCTGAAATATACTGTACAATTGCAGGATGGATTTTTGCTTTGGTCAAATCTTCCAAAGTAAAAAACGATCCGAGTCTTTTAATCTTATTCAGATTAAAATCAGTGATAAATTGTATTTCCTTCTCAAACATTGCATATCTCAGTTATTCTTGCCTTTAAAATAAAAAAAATCCCGGTCAAAAGTTAATCGGGACATTCATTGTTGAAGAATATTAATTATTGGCTTTTCTGAATCGTAAAGCTTGCAGCGGCGTGTAAGATTTAATCCCGCTTTTCCGGAAATCTTTATCTAACGTAACTAATTTTAAATTGTTTTTTTGTAATGCCGTTACCTGGTAAGCATCATCAAAATCAAGGTCGAATTTCTTAGCATTACTTAAAACCGTTATCAGTTCGGAAGGTGTTAAAATCGCTAAATTTATATTCCCATGTTCGAAAAGGTCGGTAATAAATTCTGAAAATTTTTCATGCTGTTTTAAACGAGCAAGTATTACACCGATTGAATGTAATGAAAAATCGGAAATCCATAATTCATTGGAATCAACTGACGCAAGAAAAGTTTTTACTTCATCAGACTTTTCTTGATCCAACATTCTTTCAAGCCAAATATTTGTGTCGATTAAAAACATATTTTCAATTGCGCCACTTAAGCGCAAGTTTTTGAAGTTCTACCGATGAGTATTCATTATTAAACTGTTTTAATGAACCTGCCCAAGTCTGTTTCAATTTTGTCCTTTTCTTTGGCTTTTGTTTTTCCAATAAAAAGTCAATATAAAGCTCAACATTTTTTCTCAAATATTCCGGGAGCTCATTTACTTTTTGCTGATACGAAGAATATTTTTCCATACTTATTCTTCTCCTTTTTTATTCATTGCTTATCTCAGTTATTCTTACCTTTAAAATAAAAAAAATCCGCGTCAAAAGTTAATCGGGATAAAAATAAGCCCTCACCTAACCTCTCCCAAAGGGAGAGGAATAAGGATTTTTCAACAAGATTCAACCAATTAGCGATTAGTTATCTTTCGCAAATGACTATTGACCAATGCCTAATGACTTCATGTCCTATCAGCTATCAGCCATCAGTCATTTCCTATTTCTTTAATCTTTTAAAGATGGCAAATAGGTCGCCATATTTTATTGGTTTTGTGAATTCTTCTACACCGAGATGTTTAATGACTTCACAAACATTTTCTGAATAAAGGTTGATGTCCACTTCTCCAAGTTCACCTTTTCTTTCGCGCGAGGGAGCGACTGAATATAGCGTTGCCAATTCGCCGAAATCTTCTCCCTTCTCCAATGCGTCATAAACCGAATCGGCTTTTTCTTTTGTAGGGCACATTATCTCTGCAAGAGAGAGGTATTGCGGATTTGCATATCGCACCATGAGTCTTAGCCGAAACCAGGCACTTACCGGATGGTTTTCTAAATGGGCGGGAACAAATCGCCATTGTCTTATAGAAGCAGCGGCAAGCGAATCCCATGCTGCGTCGCCACTGGCTTTGCGCAGCCGGATATTATTAACTGATCCGTCTTCGAGAATAAACAATACCATGTCCATCTCAAAGTAAGGCTGTGATACTGCAGCGGGAATTATCGGAAGCGGTGTTCGCGTCAGTAATTGCGGAAATGAATTATCGGTCGTTTGTTGCGTAGAGGAACATCCTATAAAACAACATAGACAGAGAACAAAAACTAAGTGTTTCATGATCCACCTCGTATGATGGTTTTATCATTTTTACAGCAGACCTCTACTTGCAATTAACTTTATTGTCCCGGCAAGTAAGAGTGAAGAAACAATCTATAACAACTTAATGATTTCGTGTTTTTGTGGTCGGGAGTTAGTCGTCGGTGGTTGGTAGTCGGTAGTTAAAAAAAACACGACAAATCTATGGCTCAATCTATGCTTCTCTCCATTAATAATCAATCTTGAAAATTTTGGAGTTTAGTAATTTTGTTAATCTTTCCAATTTTCCAATTAATCAAAGACACTATTCAAGCGTAGCGGAATATGTATCAAACAAGCGCGATCAATAAATTATTAAATTATGGAAAACTTAAATCAATTTTTATAGTCACGATAAAAAAAAGGAACGGTCTCGACCGTTCCTTACATATTTGAAAATATTTTTTTATTAGTGCTAACCACCCAAAAACATTGGGTGGAATATTTTCCTTGTCCCTAAACTTATACTTGTTCTCCGCAAAGTTTTGCTTTAAAATAATCACGGTTCATGCGGGCGATGTTGCTAACGGAAATTCCCTTCGGACATTCGGCTTCGCAAGCATAGGTGTTCGTACAGTTTCCGAAAGAATTTTCATCCATAACTTTTACCATCGCTTGCACGCGGTCGTAACGTT
>JALNWB010000031.1 GCA_023231105.1 Ignavibacteriaceae bacterium
AATTTTTCAATTTATAAAAACAAATTTTTACGATTAGTATCCCCGAACGGAGGAGAAAGTATAACGTCTGATACGACGCTTATCATTTGGACATCAGTAAACATCGCAAACGTTGGTCTGCAGTATTCATTGAACAATGGATATTCGTGGACGCAAATTGTTGTTTCCACTCCCTCAACGGGTTCATTCAGATGGACGATTCCAACAGAGACTTCTACATTAGCGAGAATAAGGGTTTACGATGTTTCCGATTCAGCGACTTATAATGATATGAGCGATTCTTATTTCTCTTTGAATTCTGTTCCAGTCTCTAATGTTCGGATTGATAACCCGAAGGCTAATGAAAAATCATCTTCCGAAAGAATAATCTCATGGGAAGGTTCAGCACAACTTAAACGGGTTAAGTTGGAGTATTCATTGGATAGCGGAAAAAACTGGATTCTGATTGAAGATAATTATTCAAGTACCAAAGGCTCGAATAAATTTACTTGGAAATATTCTTCAAACATAGATGTGAATAAAATTATTGTTAAGGTTAGCGATAAAGACTCGAACTTTTACAAAACCGCGTCGCCAAAACAATAAAAATATTTTAATTTCCCTGCCATACGTGGCAGGGATGTTATAATCTTTCAGTCGGTTAGGAAAAATAATTAAGCAGAATTGCAGATGCCGAAGCCACGTTAAGTGATTCGGCATCTCCCTTTTTAGGAATGGTAACTTTGTAATCGGAAACATTCAGCAATTCTTGAGAAGGACCGTTTGCCTCACTGCTGAAGCAGAGAACAAGTTTTTCGGGTTTTTCAATTTCAGAAAAATATTTTCCATCCAAGTCGCAGCAAAGAATTTCAAATCCAAGCTTTTTTAAATTAAAGAGAAATGGAAGTTCAACATTTTCAGAAACGGAAACGTGAAAAATCGAACCCATACTTGCTCTTAGTACTTTCGGATTAAAAAGCTCTACACAATTTTTGCTCAATAAAATTTGTGAATACCCAAACCAATCGCAAGTGCGGATTATGGTTCCGAGATTTCCCGGGTCGGCGATTTCTTCTAAATATATAATTTTTCTGGAAACTAATTTCGGTTGCTCATCATTTAAAGGAATTTGGAAAACGGCAACAATTCCTTGCGGCTGCTGTGTATCGCAGAGGCGGTTAAAATCAATTGTTCGAATTATTTCAAATTGAAAGTTTCGCAAAGTAGAAAAAATGAACTCCTCATTGTTTTCTTTAAATTCATTCGTAATGAAAATTATTTCGCAAGGATATCGGTTTTGCTGCAAACCTTCTTCAACAAGTTTTTTCCCTTCAACTAAAAATTTCTTTTCTTCCCGGCGGTATTTTTTTTGCAGAAGGGAACTATAATATTTTAATTTCGATTGAGAGATCACAGCAGCGGCTCATACTTGTGCTTGCCTTCACCGGATTGGTCTGCGGCAAGCGTTTTTAAATATTCCCAGGTATAAATTCCGGTATCGTGTCCGTCTTTCCACCAGATTTGAATAGCGTATTCGCCAACCATCTTCAGATTTTTAATGGTGTACATATCGGGATGGGCAATAGGTAATTTAGGAGGACGGTAGCTATGCAGCAGAATGGTTTCTCCTTTGCATCCGGCGCATGGACATTCTTCACGCAAATACCGGAGCGCTATCCTGCTTTCCGTTGAATCTTTCCAATGGATTGTGATATTCTCTTTTTCAACTTTAATTGATGCCGGTTTCATAATATTTTCTTTTTTGTATGAGAAAATAACAATAGTTCGGCAATTATTTGTTCCCGGATTTTTAAGCGACGGTTTTGCTTCTTATTTTTGCTAATAAAATTATCAAAGGAAGAGTTACTTATAATTATGATTGGTTTTTTAATTCTTATAATATTTTTTTTAGCGGCTTTACTAACAACATCCGGAGCCGCCGTTATTAGTTACAACGAAGATGAAAATGGCAGTAGTAAATCAACTAAAAAAATTAAAGCGCTTCAGCAAAATATTGATGATGTGTATGGTCTAATTGAGATTGCGGCATCGTTTAGTTTACTGCTGATTTCTTTTCTTATATTTTTTTACATTGATGCCGTTGTTGATGCCTCATTTGTTTCATTTGTAACATCAATTAAGATCAGCTTGATTCTAATAAGTCTGCTGTTGTTGGCATTATGTCATTGGATTTTTGTTGTTCTCGTGCCCAAAGCCGTTGGTGCTAAATATGCTGCTAAGATAGCTCCGAACGTTGTTTCTACATTAACCTTTATCTTAAAGTTGTTTAAAATTCCAATAAAAATTCTTCTTTTTCTAACCGATCTCATTCTTCTTCCGCTCAAAATGAAAGGACGGTTTTCTCACGGTCACGCTTCTGAAGATGAAATACGCGTTCTCATTTCTGAAGGTGTAAAATCAGGCGCGATTGATGAAGCCGAACATCAAATAATTGAAAATGTTTTTGAGTTTACCGATTTAAAAGCAAATGAAGTAATGATTCCCAGAACAGAAATGGTTGCGGTGGAATTAACGGATGACAACGAATTGATGGTCAAAGAAATTCTGCAAACCGGACATACGCTGGTTCCTATTTACATGGATTCGCTGGATAATATTATCGGGATTATCCACATTAAAGATTTAATGCGCTCCTTAGTTGAAAAGAAAAATATTGTAATAAAAAGTTTGATCCGTCCCGTTTATTTTGTGCCGGAAACGAAACTAATTTCGGAAATAATGAAAGAGATGCAAAAAAGAAGCGAGCGGATCTCAATTGTTACGGACGAATATGGCGGAACCGAAGGTGTGTTGACAATTGAAGACATTTTAAGTGAAATTGTTGGTGAAATTTCAAGTGAGGGGAAAAATATCTCAGATGAATATTCAAAATTGCCGGACGGTAACTTCTTGGTTTTAGGTTCAATTTCTGTTGAAGATTTTAACGAAATTTTCAATCAAACGTTGGCTTATTCGGATGAATACACAACAATTGCGGGATTTGTTGCTTTCCAAACCGGCAAAATCTTGAATACCGGGGAAGTCTACCGGCATCAAAACGTTACCTTTGAATTGATTAAAAAAGTAAAACAGAAGATGGTGCAGTTCAAAATATCAATTTTAAAAGAAGAAGAGGGAGAGAACTAAGCAAATATATTTGGAAGACAGATGAAATACCCTTAATTTTGCTTACTAAAAAAATTATTGCTGGAATAGCTCAATTGGTAGAGCAGCTGATTTGTAATCAGCAGGTTGCGGGTTCGAGTCCCATTTCCAGCTCAAAAACAAGCGAAAATCAAAGAAAACCGTCTGACTTAAGGCGGTTTTTCTTGTTTTAACCGTATTCAACTGTACAGTAACTGTACAGTCCTGTACAGTTTTTGGTGAGCTCTCTTTTATCATTAATCGGTAAAGGAGTTCGTATGTATTTGCTCAATCGTGGAGGAATTTATTATGTGGAATATTTTGACAATGACAAAAACAAAACTGTAAGGCGGTCAACTAAAAAGAAAACAAGAGAAGAAGCAGTCGCCTATGCTGCTAAAACCTTCCCTTCTTTTGAACTTAAAATCAAAACGGAAGTCAAAGCAACCGCAAAAGTTGAACCAAAATTGTTATCTGTTTTCTCAATGGAGTATGCAAAGTATATTGAGAAAATCTACTCAAAGAAATATCTTACAAGCGTTAAGCTTTCATTTAGGATGCTATTGGGTTTCGTTGGGGATAAACCAATCTCAAAGATTACTATCAGAGAACTTGACAATTTCTTCATGTACAAATTCAGTAAGTCCAAATTTGCGGCACACCTTTATTTAAGAACTTTAAAGTCGGCATTCAATAAAGCCATTGCATGGGAACTGATGGATGTAAATCCATTACTTAAAATCAAGCTTGGCCGACTACCGAGAAACAATCCCATCTATCTTAGCGAACAAGAATTATCAATGATATTGCAAGCAGCTACAAATCCTAAACTTAGAGATATGATTGCCTTTGCGTTTTATACGGGTATGCGATTGGGGGAGATCATCAACCTAAAGAAAGATTCCATTCAACTTGAAGAAGGAATAATAAGAGTAAGGAATACCGCTTTGCATTTAACAAAGGGGAAATCAGAAAGATACATTCCAATCGCTGCAAAGATAAGGGACATTGTCTTTACTTGGATGAGAAAACCTGGAGTATATCTATTTACAATGAATGGAACCGCGCCATATAAAGAAGATTATTTGACTAAGGGGTTTAAGAAAATAATTACTAAATCGCAATTATCAAATGAAATTCACTTTCATACATTAAGACACAGCTTTGCAAGCTATCTTGCTATACAAGGTGTTTCTCTCTATGTGGTTAAAGAATTGCTTGGTCATAAAGATATTTCCACCACACAGATTTACGCGCACTTATCAAAAGACAGTTTGAAGAAAGCAATTGATTTATTTTGAGTAAAGTTGAAACGTTATGGATACAGATGAATTAAGTAATATTGAAAACACAACAGAAAAAAATGATCCCTTTAAAAGTGATTTGCTAAGTACTGTTCAGGAGGTTGAAGCATTGAATGAGAATGTTTTTGATGAATATGCTTTAACTGAAGATAATTTGCATAAGAGCATTTTAGCGAAGTATTCTTTTTCTGAAGATGATTTTGATGAGAGTAATTTTGAGGTATACACAGCAGAAGAAGACGCTAAGGCTGATCATTCATATGAGAATTTTTTAGCTAATTGTGCTTTTGCTCAAGTTGGATCTCGAGAGGCTAAATTGAATGATGAAATGCTTATATGTCTTTTGCGTTTCGGTTTTACCTCCAAATACTTAAATCCTACTTTGAAAACTGATGCCATATTCGCAAATGAATTGCTTTTAGCCTTACGCCTTGAAAAAATTAAGTACGAACTGACTTTTTACAAACAAATTGAAATCATGATTAGTGAACTGAGGACGCGATTGTTGGCAACTGTTGAACAAAAAGATCTCGAAATAGCAACAGCAAAAATAGAACTTATACGTGAAAAAATACATATCATCTTTTTCATGGAATACCACCAGGAATACCAGAACGACATTACTAAAAGGATGATACTGTTATTGACAATTTCAAATGTTTTTAAATTTATCCTAGATTTTTACGATTTCAAAAATCATTCAGATGTAAATCTGTTTATGTCAGAGATAACGAAAATAATAAGAGAAAATGAAAATCTTCAATCTGACCTAAGGGAATTCAAAAAGATCATCGAACAAAATAGAATTGTTGAAAATGACAATAAGCATTTTATTGCCAAATTAAATAGGTATGCAGAAGAATTAGAAGCAGAGTATAAAAGAGTTACTATCATTAGCGTTGCAAGAAAGTGTAATTTATCAAATAGCACTTTTCGTGGTCAACTAAAATATAATGATACACAATTTATTAAAAAGACTCAAAGATTTCACCCAATACAAAAAAAATAATCAAATCGGATACTAAAACTCTCAAAAAACTAAATTTTTCTAGAATCAATATTTCTCTTGACGAAAAATGACGGAATTCGAAATTTCCATTTGGATCTTCCCTTAAGAAACCTTGGGATATGACGTAATTTGACCGATAAATGGTCTCAACATGAGAGACGTATTCAATTCTCAATCCACCCCCTCAGTAATTAATAAAAACCAAACACTTTTGTGACGGAAAATGACGGCACAACACTTGACTATTCTTTTGCAGTTGTTCTTTGACAAGCTGAACAACACATGCAACCAATAAGCCATGTGGAGGCGGGAGACCCCTGCCGATGACTTCTTAAATGAGGTCTTAAAACTAACCGTAAATAATTATTCAATCACAAAAATGGAGGTATATGACAAATATTACCCAGTTATTAAACTCATATTCTACTGATGACCTAAAAGCTTTAGCAGACATGATTACTGACATCAGTCTTGAAAAAGATAAGTCAAAAGATACAATCGGTTCATTCTATACTGAATACATAAGATTCTCAGAAATCTATCATTCAGAAAAATACAGACAATCAATCAAATTGGCGTTTTCACAACTCATTAATTTCTTCGGTGATGAACTTAAGCTTACCGAGCTAAGTATGAAGAAAGTAATCGATTTTGTAGAAACGTTAAAAATCAGAGCACCGAAAGGTTACCGTGTTTATCATCGTACTTTGAAGGCAGCATTGAACAAAGCGCTAGAATGGGAATTAATTAAATCAAATCCTTTCGTAAAGGTCAAAATTCCCAAACGGCAAAAAATTCATCCGGTCTTTCTTAGTAAAAATGAAGTGGATGTATTGGTTTCTAACATTCATAACCTAGTGATCAAGTACATTGTGAGGTTTTCATTTCTGACAGGTTGCAGACTGTCGGAGGTTGTAAATCTGCAATATTCGGATATCAATTTCACCAGCAAGTTAGTGACTGTTGGGAGCAACTCTTTTGTAACAAAAACTCGCGAGCAACGAATCATTCCGATCTGCGATGAATTATTCTCTATCTTAACGGAACTATATAATAATCGCAAATCTAATTATGACAATGTTTTTGTAAAAGGAGACGGCTTCAAATACAGTCCGGATTACGTTTCAAAAGAATTCAAGAAAGCAGTTCGCGCATCAAGGATGAGTGATGAAATTCACTTCCATTCATTACGGCATTCCTTCGCAAGCAATCTTGTTCAAAGAAACGTTTCTATTTATACTGTTCAGAAACTGTTAGGACACAGTTCTGTTACAACCACCGAAATATATGCCCATCTGAATACACATGAACTAGTACGGGCAATAAACAACTTAAATTATAATTAAAAGGAATAACATGAAAAAAAATTATAAAAAGAATTTACTAACAAATGACTTCACTACTATCACTATTGATAATCATCCTGTTTCCAGATCGGGTGATGATCCCAAAAGATTACGATGGAGAATTTCTATCTCTACTACTAAAAATTTGCGCAAGGGCACTTCCGTTACGGCTACTCAATCATATCCCGTCATGAATGCTCAAGAATTAGTGTGGGTACTAAATAACTTAAACTTTAATTAAAAAAGGAATAACATATGACAAAAAATTACAACAATGACTTTACAATAAATGAATATGCTACGAGTAGTGTGGCCAATCGGCACCTATTTGAATCAGATGATTACCAAAAAGAATTACTGTACAAAAGTGAATGCTATCGCTCATTATATAAGTATGACGAATCAATAGTCCAATACATCTCTAACGGAGGGTCTAACCAACCCTCCATCGCCGGATTCAAAGGGAAAGTATGGGCGTATGAATTAGTAATTGATATCGACATCAGCGAAGGAGAGATAAGCTCAAACATTGAGAGGGCAAGAAAAACAACAATAGCGTTGGCTACTCAATTGGAAGCAACTTATGGTCTTGCCCCCAGCCAAATAAGATATGAATTCAGCGGAAACAAAGGATTTCATTTAAGAATACCCGGTGAGAAATTCGGCGGATTTGAACCGTCGGAGAACTTACCAAAATATCAAAAAGCCCTCTGTCAGAAACTGACTAATGGATTAGAAGGTGTCGACCTTAGCATCTACAAAGCTTCGGGTCTGATGAGGATTCCTAATACAAAGCATAGTAAATCAAATTTATACTCAATCCCATTGGTATATGATCAGATCATTAATCTAAGTATTCCCCAGATACTCGATAAAGCGAAAAAACCCAACATGGATATAACGCCCGAGCGTCTGGAAGAGTTCGAGGAAAATGAAGAGATGGCATTTGAGTACAAGAATATTATACAAACTTTGAACCAAGATAAATATTTGGCTGATCCCTCCTTAAAAAAGGAGACTCCGAAGAATACTTTTCCGATTCAAGCATGGGCTGATCTTCTTGAAAGCTGCTCTGCATTATCGGAAATAGTCAAGAAAGGAGAAACGGGTGAGGAAATAAACAACGGGGAACGAATATTTCTTGGAACTATTTCTTTGCGCTTCGGTAAGGAGGGACGGTTAAAAGTGCACCAAATACTTTCGAAGCAGAAAAATTATGACACAGAAAAAACAGATTATCATCTTAGAGAGCTAGCTGAAAAAGAATACCAGCCATATTTATGTAATTATATCTGCAAAAACAAATGCGCCCAAATGCAGATATTGAAATGCAATAGTCCGTTGTCATTGATTATTAAAAAGAAAGACGTGTTCTATCAGTCTGAGGCATTAGATGAAGTTATCAGAACTTTCAAGGAGCTCTTGGTATTTATAACAAATGAGAATTGCTTTTACTTTTATTCCAATGGAGTTTATAGTGAGCTTATCGAATATGAATTAGGTGCAATGCTTAACTCTTTTTTAGACCTCCACTTCCTAAAGACGGAAGTCACGGCTAAGAGAATTTCCGACCTGATCCTAAGACTGAAAATGAGTTCTGATATAATTTATGGTGAGGAATTTAACCCTTTCCCTCACATGTTAAACCTAAAGAACGGGATGTACAACATAAAAACAGGGTACTTTTCAGAACACTCCTCTAAATATAGATCAACAGTACAGTTGAATATCATGTATGATCCATCGGCAACATGTGAGTTATATAATGAAAAGTTAGAGGAAATTTTTGATGGAGACACTGACAAGATAGATTATTTTCTGCAATGGAATCTATATTGCTTCCTACCTACTTATCAATATCAGAAGTTCTTAATTCTATATGGTAAAGGCAGAAACGGAAAGAGTCTCTTGATGAATGTTCTAACTGAAATGCTAGGCGAGCATAACTGTTCGTCTGAAAGTCTAACCGACATCTCTTCAGATAAAAATTATTCTGTGATTCATTTAAAAAACAAACTGGTCAATATCTCTACTGAATTGTCGACAAAAGAGGCTGAGACTGACTTTATTAAACGCTTGACCGGCGGAGATCGTTTGAGTTCGAGACAGATCTATAAAGGAAGGGTTCAATTTAAGAATATCGCAAGACTTATTATATCGACAAATAGTCTTCCAAGAGTGACAAATCTTGACAAAGCTTTTCTGGGCCGAGTCGAAATAATTGAGTTCGAAAAAACTTTCGTGGATAATCCAGATACTGAGTTGGATAAAAAACTTTTCACGGAAATCTCCGGCATCTTTAATTTAATGGTTAAAAAACGAGGTAGAATCTTCAAAGAAGATGGATCAATCAGACTCCAGATGCCTGATTCTCTGAAGGGAACGGTCAAAAACTTCTCACATAATTTCCACTCAGTCACTGAGTTCATTGCTGAGGAGTGTGAAACACTACAGCGCAATTCAGACGGCTCAGATAGCGCGATTTTGCTTAAAACTCTCTACACTAATTATTCCGAGTGGTCAAAAGATAGCGGATATTATCCGGTTGGTAAAAAAATGTTTAAGGAAGTTTTGGAATCAAATACTGATTCTATTATTAGAAAACTTTCTTACGTCAAAGCCAACAATGGCGCACTTTACAAAAACCAAATATGGGTGATAGGTATGTCATTAAAGGAAAGTAACGCACAAACAATATCTTGCCCAGGCGAAATCCGAAACCAGTTAATAGAAAATCCGGCCCTTACTTTAAGTTTCGATGAAAAGAAATACTTAATTGATCTGCACTTGTCTCAACGTGTAGAAGTTGAAGATGATGAACTCTGCTTCTGAAGAAAATCACATAAGAAATGACTGTTAGTGGAAAAGTGGATGTCTTTTATATAAATATGATCCTTTTATTAACAACTAGAATAAAATAATCTATTTATTCATAAAACTATCCACTTTCCACTTTTTATAAAAACTAGTTACAAAATGAAAAGCCAGACATTCCCCTGGGTATCAATCTCGTATATGGGACCCTTTTTGAGCCCGATGCGAGCCACCGGGGGTCTCAAAATAACTTATCATTAATTAACTAGTTGGAGTTACTATGTTACAGGCACTAGGTCTTTCGTCCCACAGTCTTTCTCATCGGGTAATGGAAACAAACATTGGGAACAGTGTTTACAAACCCAGGTTCTTTGAACCGTTCTTTACTAAGCTTAACGGCATAACGATTCCTTTCGGTGATGATCAATCAGCAATTGAGTTATTGATCGCGCGGAAAGAGTATTCGTTTGCTTATCTGCGTAACGGCGAACTTAGAACATTGGAAGCGTTTAATGCATCAGGTAAGATTCCATTCGAGACATTTCTTAATCACGTTCACCTCACTATTTCATCAGACAACATTTTCAAGCTTGGCAAGTATCTTAGCAGAGTGTTCAGACCAGCCAGATATGGAGCGCATCTTGACGGCTTGGATATTCACATTAACCAAACCACCGATGCTAATAAGGTTGACGGGCTCTCAATCATCAGTCTTTCTCTAGCAAAGCGCCTAGGCTGGGAAAACGCCCAAGTTAACAGCTCTTCTCAATTCACTCTTGTTTACGACAAGGGATTAGTTAAGGGCAACTGTGTTGTATCCGATAAGATAAAGCATGACGTTATCATCTACGGAAACGAGAACATTAAGGAAGAGATCAAGTTCGACGGCTGTTATGTAGCCTTAGAACCGGTTGGATTATCTTATCATCTGCGGATAGACATTCAGTCAATGCTTAACCTCTGGCCACTGCTTGGAGGAGCAGAAATATTTCTTGACTGGACTTACAAAGCGATTGAGGAGTTCAAGGATAATTTGATTACCGGCAAAGTTGGATCAATGCTTGATGATTTTAATAACAAGAGTATTGAGTCAATCCAAGCACAAAAATGGACTCTAAGGAAAGCAATCTATCATAAGATCCCCTATAACAGATTCCCCGGACTTATGCGATTAGCTTGGACGATGTATAAGAACAGCCTTATCAGCTTTGCTAAGGATAGGTCATTCCATATACCTGTTCCCCATGGTATGCGCGGTTATTTTAGAGTCGATCTCAGGAACCATGATAACGATGGCAACTTCCATCTACAGTAGCTAAGAACACCATCTGCTTAGACAATCTAGGTAATATCTGGATCAATGAAGCGGATATTGAGAACTTCCTTGCTGTAAAAGGAGGTGCCGATCTTGACGATAATGCTGGAGTCATTCCCATTGAAGATGGAAAAGCAATCGTTTTTCGTAATCCTAATCAGTATGGTGAGTACGGCATTCATACTATTGAATATGATGGAGTTGAAGTAAAAGGTTTCAATAAAACTTTTGGCAAGATTCCCATCAAGAAGATCGAACGTATAAAGGAAGAGAATTCGCCAACGGAACAATTAAATGGTTTGATTATCCGGTTCCTCAATACTCACCCGGAGAATAAACAGTTCATCCAATACTCAGTTGAGAACCTTATCCGCGCGTTTGCAAAGATAGCCAATAACGCCGCCAACATTGGTTTGGTAGCTAACGCAGAGATGAGCCGAAGTGCGATAGGAATTACACATAAGTCTTTGATGAAGGATCTGATGGAGCAGTACCGCTGGAACCTTGAAAGAGTGATTGATAGCACTGTTAAAGAAGGGATTTCCGCTAGTGAGGATATAGAACAAACCAGAAATATGTACGAGTCTATCATTGAAAAGAATATCAGTCTGCCGAAAACACTTCTCCCGCGCGTTCCTCAAAAATATCGTGAGTTAATGAAGGTTGAAGCAAACCATCCGCTTGATCAACTTGTAGAGGCAATAAAATATCTTGTTAAGAAAGTTGACCTAGACCTTCTCGGTGAAGGAAGCATTTCCAAAGGGAATAGGACTAAAGGGTTCATTGATCATCTTGATATTCCGTTTCTTCAAATAGGAAGTGATACCAACAGTCCGATGAGAGATACCGCAGCCAATTTATTGAAGAAATACAACAGAAGCATGGCCATACTGCTTGACAAAACTAAAGACTCCCTTGATCGTGAAGCTGAAAGAAAGTCCGGCATTGATGAAATGCAGAAAGACTTTGCCGGGATATTTGCAGATTTCAGCAAAGAAGAAAAACTAGAGCTCGTTAAATGTTGGGCATTTAACATTTACAAAACAGAGAAAGCGGTGCATGATTCAGTGCTGTGGATAAAGGGGATATCTGACTCTACAATAGAGATGCTGTGTAATTGCGGGATCGGGTATCACATTGAACAACTGAAAACAAATTGTAATGTAGTAAGTATAAAGACCGGCGAGAATCGGCATCCCGTTATCCGGTACAAGGAAGAAAAGACTAATGAGCTTAAAGGTTTCTCATTTCGTATTTGGAGTTCAACTATAAAGGAAATCGCCGCAGAAGAATATTCTGACGCGTTTAACGTTATTATCAAAGATCGAAAATGCCTTCTTGACAGTGAAGAGTTTAACATCGGTGATGAATGCAAAGTTGAAGACGGTAATTATTTGATCACTTCATTAACGCAAGCCTTTAGTAAAAAGAACGGTTATCCCCTAAGAGGAAGCCTTCGCATTTATATTTCCCGCTAAGCACATTTTTACTCTGCACTTAATCCCAATCCAAATTTTGATATCCTTGCGATATTTAACTCAAAATAGACACTTACCGACATTCTTGAGATCATCTGGTATCTTAGGGATAAAATTAAGCTGGACCTTGGCCTGAGGAGGTGCGACTAAATTATACTAATTCAGAATACTATCTTAAGTCAGAATGTGAAACATCTCTCTCCCCCTCTAAAGAAACGGGGACGATATTTTAAAACTTCTCTCTTAAGTAATTATGAGAAAAGGGATTTAAGCAATTATTTCTCTACTGAAGGGATTGCGAGTAATCGTTGTCAACAAATAGTGATTTATGACCTTTAAGAGTCTATAAAAATATTATCGATTATGCAAATCTCTTTTGTTAATAGATCTCAAAATCGTGGATTTGATTAGACCTTAAATTGACTCCAAATATTATGGATACATTTTAACTTAACGAATACATTCCTTATGGTGCAAAGCTCCGCCTCCGGTCACTCCGTTCCCGTTCCTCCGGAACAATGGAGGCGTAGCCGCTCCGCTAACTCTTAGAACTAAACTCTTGGGCGCCCCCCTATAAACAAAACACAAATCACAAAATCCAAAAAACAAACAAAGGAGACGCTCATGTCTTTTACAATCGGTTGCGATCCCGAACTGCTTTGCCGCAGAGAAGGACGCTACGTACCTGCACACAACTATTTCAAATCAAACTCTTCCTTCGGACTCGACGGCTGTGAATCCATTGCTGAATGCCGTCCAGGTTATTCCGAAAGTCCCATTGATCTCACTGCTAAACTAAAGACCATTATCGAATATGGTCACGAGAAGGCTCCACAGCTTGAGTTCTACGCCGGACATTATGTTGATGACCATCCTATCGGTGGACATCTTCACTTTGCAATTTCTCCCAATCCCGAGATCGTTAATTCACTTGATACTATTCTTTACTCGCTTAGCAACTGCATTGACGACAAGCAACAAAGACAAAGAAGAGAACGAAGCGGATACGGGAAGAGAAAAGCTATCCGTACAAAACATTATGGCTTTGAATATCGTACTCCCGGAAGCTGGCTCCTCTGCCCCTCTACAACATTAGTTACTTTCACACTCGCTAAGCTTGCGGTTATTGGCACAACAGAAGATCAACTTGACTTTGAACAAATAAAAGCAAGACAACATTCAAGCACGTTTCTTAAGAACCTCAAAAATTATCTTATCACTATACCAGATGATTGCAGAGAAGGCTTGAAGGAATTAGACATGCTGCTTGATAAATCACTTAACTGGAACGAAAACATTCTCCCCAACTGGGGAGTCACAAATAACTAAGGAGTAAAACCATGAGTATAATTTATTGTTCATGCTGTAATGAAAAGCTCGGTGAGGGAGAAATTAGTTGGGCAGAAGAAGAACCTTATTGCGAAGATTGCTTTGGTGAGATTTACACTCACTGCGACCACTGTGATGAAGTGATACGCAGAAGTAACGCCTACTTCGATGATCTGGGGAACGCTCATTGCTCAAATTGTTGGGATCAAGAAAATGACGATGAGTGTCCCGATAATCCGCATGTTGATGAAGCGGACAGAAAACTGATCGTTGAACTTTCACGAAGCTGGTTGCTCGGTAAACATGCAAAGAGATGTGTACTGAAGATCAACCAGAAAGATTATCTCCTTTCACGTATCAAAGAAAGAGTCGGATTGATAGATCAACCTATCTATCTCTTTGGATTGCAAGACCGTGAAGAATATCAACTCTCTGTTAGTAGTAATCTTATCGATCAAGTGAAAGAATTTATACTGCTCAATGGACTTGATTGGAAAGTAATTGAAGGAATCGGCTGCAACCGTATTGGTATTAGTTATTCACTCCGCCAAAATCATTTCCCTCAACTACTAAAACTCATCAATCAAATCAGCAGACTATCTGTTAAACAATTAGCTGCTTAATTAATACCATTCCTAATTAAATCGAAAGGAGAAATGCCATGTGCGGCATCATGGGATTCTATTGCTTCGGCGATAAGAAACCCGACAAACAAAAAATAACAAAAATGTTCACCTTACTCGAGAGTCGCGGCAGAGATGCGAGCGGCTACGCTTTTATCAAAGAGGGAAACCTCATCGTTCACAAACTTGCTCAACGATCTTCAATGACAGTAACAACCTACGATTGGAAGAGCATGGAGTTGCCATCAATGATGATAGCTCATACAAGAATGAAAACCCAAGGAACCGAAAAGAACAACGCGAACAACCATCCCCTCTTTAATAAAGAAGGACTCTGCATCGTACACAATGGAATGATCCGCAATGATAGAGAGATCTTCGGCAAGGATAAACGGGATGCGGAGGTTGATAGTGAGGCGATCCTCTATTTGCTATCATCAAAGAAGAAAGGCAATAAGATAAAGGATGTCTTTGAAAAGATCGAAGGCTCATTCGCAGTAGCATCTATGAATGCTAAAGAACCGGATAAACTTGTGCTCTTAAAACATGATAATCCGATAGAGATGTACTACGACGAAAAGGATGAGATACTCTACTTCTGTAGTGAAAGGGAAATTATGCGTGAATCTCTAAATCTTAAGAACGTAACCAAACGCGGATTCAACCTTGGTGAGGGAGGATTTCATTTTTACTCGTTGGAGAACAACTATGCTCTGATTATCAACCGTGATGGAGTTGAGTCTTATAAAAAGTATACACCGCGGAGAGAGGATTGGAGAATGTCCAGCCTTTACAAAAGAGATGATCTTCTTGTTGATTGCCCCTACTGTTTTGAATCCACAATCTACTACGACGGACGATTAAACAATAGATGCGAACATTGTCATCAACCACTTAATGCGGAGGATTTGTATGTATAGTCCAAAAATAGATGAAAGACTCATACCGGAACTTTATCGGCTTAAACAAACAACAAAGAAGCCAATGACGAAGATGGTCAATGAAGCAGTTGTTGAATATTTACAAAAGTGCAAAGAGAAATGTGATTCACAACCTTTGCAGATACTAAAGAAAATAGCTTAAAGAAAGGAGATAAACAAAATGAACTTTTTAGAAGAGCTCTTGGTTGAAGTAGAACTAAAAGAAGAAGCACGTACCGAAGCTTACTTCGATCTCTTGCTATTACAGGTACAGCAATTGCGGAATCAGATAGCATATAACTTCCATGAAGCTGAGAAAGAATGCTCGATGATAAATAATTTCATCATGCAGAAGAACGTACAGTTACAAGAAAAGGTTAGATGGTTAGAGATCAAACTTGAAGGTTTTATCCGTGAGAGAAAGGAGAAGACGATTGATCTAACTCATGGGATTCTCAAGTATCACAAGAAACCGGATAAGGTAGAGATCACTGATATGGAAGTGTTCCTTACTAACGCTAAACCGGAACTGCTAACCATCATACCAGAACAAGTAAAGCCCGATATAAACAAAATCAAAGCTTTCATTAAACAAAGAGTTATTCCTAAGGGAGTAACGGTAACAGAAGGCAAAGAAGAATTCACATACAAACTAAAAGAAAAGGAAGAAGAAAATGGCAGAAAGAAAGAAATTAGAACTACAGTTGAACCAACCTACCCGCATCGAATTGCTGTTTGATGAACCGGTAGTTGGAGAAAGTAAATTTGGGGCATATTATCTTTATGCAGTGCGCAACGGAGACGGAGCTACTGAGTATAGCTTCTTCGCTCCCGATGAAGTGCATGAAAAGTTGAAGGACTTAAAGAAAGGAACGAAGGCTGTTGTAACCAAACTTGCAGAACAGAAAGGGACAAAAATCCTCACTAAGTATGATGTGCAAGTTGAAGGAGCAAAACAACCGTTGAAACTCCATCAACCGTCAACCATCGTCCCTCAAACATCTGATGGGTTCTATGAAATGATGCTTCAGTCATGTAAAGATGCGGTGCGGATACAAACTGATCTTGGTGGATTGATGGATCCGAAGTCTCTTGCGGTCACGTTATTCATCGCACGCTCTAAAGTAAGTGGAGGTTGAGATGGAGAAGCTAATTAATTTCATGTTCCCCGTTGCTGAGAGAAAAGTGTTCTTTGGAGATGAAAACGGTAATCCGTTATTCACGGATGCTTATCAAGCTATCACAAGAGAAGACAATGGAAAACTTATCTCTGTAATGAGCGACTCTTACTGGATAGTTCCGAATGCTGAGATCATAAAACCGTTGATGGAGCAGCTGCAAAATCTTGATAGTAGATGGATCATTGATCCGAGTCATAGCTTCGTGAGTGACGCACGTATGCGTTTACAAGTAACGTTTCCGGACTTAACATTTAATGATGGGAGGAGTGACATCGCTTTGTCACTCTTTCTTCATAACAGCTATGATGGTTCAGAAGGAGTGCGATTATTCTGGGGAGCTATCCGTGGTATCTGTTCCAATGGAATGGTATTCGGAAAAGTACTTGCGAAATTTTATGCACGACACACAAGCGGAATACGGCTTGACAATCTGAAAGAGCAAGTCGAACAGACATACGATCAGATCCCCGTTATCAAAAAACGAATAAGTATGCTACAAAATATTGGTGTGACGAAGTCATTGGAAGAGTCTGTTGAGAAGCAGCTTGGAAAGACTATTGCGAAATATGTAAATGACCAGCCATGCCCAGCAAATCAGTGGATTCTGTATAACTATTTCACTTGGTACATTAGTCATGTCATCGATCAGAGAATGAGAGCCGCGTATCAGATGAAAGTCTCGAAGTTGTTTCAGCTATAATTATCAAGGGTTTCGACAGGAGTCGGATTAAATGTGGACTGGATGTTTACTACATCAGCTAACGCTATGCAACCCTTGTTTATTAAAACATAGTAGCTCTGAAAAAGGGATTAGAATGTATAAAACTTCAACAAAGTGATTTGAAAAAGGGAGAGTATCAGTAGCGATGGGGAGTTCATTTATGGAAAATGAACATTGAAGGCAAACTTATTTTAAAAAATGGGAAATAGAGAATGCACACAGTTGGAAGTTCTAGAGAAGAAGGAGTCCAGAATAAAATCCAATTATAACAAAGCCCGATGGGAACACCGGGCTTTACTTTATAAACCAAAAAAAATACTTATCTCATTTTTCAGCTGGCAGTAAATCAGTTGTCTTTAATTTTGATGGCATAAAGATTCCGATCACACCATTCAATCCGACACTCATAACGATATTATAGAAGAAAGCTAAAAATGCGAGAAGAAGCAATGAGCCGGAAAGCGCAGCCAGTATCATATAGGAATTGTATTCGCCGTTGAAGTAAATAGTGCGGCGTAACATTCCTTTTAGACCTGCCATTCCCATAAAAGCGCCCATTCCAATACCGCCGAGAAGATGCGCCCAGAAATGGAAGCTTGCTAATTTTTCACTATAAAGTTTGGCGCCGTTAGTAAGAATTGGAAGAAGAAAATAAATTGCCGAATATAATGTCATTGTCAATCCTATTAGCACAGCAACATGAACGTGAGGACCAACAATCCACTGAGTGTTATGCAGAATTCTATTCAATCCTAAATCTGCCTGCATAATTCCAGCGGGAACTGCTAAAGCAAATCCGAGCAACCCGCCAAGTAAAAATTTTAACGGATGACTCATTTTTAACGGTCGTGCGCTCCAAAGAGTTGCAAGAGTAATAAAGAAAGCTAAACCTTGAGTAATAAGCTCAAATGCTGTAACCATTTCACCGGATAAAATTTTTAAGATGCCTGGCTGCGCTTGATCCGACATTAAATGATGCGACCAAACAGTCCAGCTAACAACCATCTCAATGAATAAAGCTGCACGAGCCCAGTTTTCCATAAATAATTTTTTGCCCGTAATTAATGTTGCAAGTAAATACCAAGTTCCGGCAACAAATATTAAAACGAGTCCATCGGCAATTAAATCAAGTCCCCACCAAAACCAGTTTTTATACAATAACGCATCAATAGCAGAATGTTTAAGACTTACTCCAAACAGCTCCGCAACCATATAAACCAATATTAAAACTCCGGTGAATAAGATAACGGCAGCATTAAAAGCTGTGTCAACTGTTCCTCTTGCAATAGCCGCAACCGGCAGCGAAACCAAATGTTCTTTTTTCTTTTTTGAAAATAGATTTGTTAACCCGGTTAGACCAAGTGCGGATTTTATTAGTGCGCCGCCGGGTTGTTTTTCCCAACCATCGGGAGTGTATATAATTGTTTTAAAAATGTTGATAACAAAAAATGCGGTTCCTACCATTACAAGTGCAATACCAACGATAAAGAATGTTCCACCTAAAACACTAAACTGGGAAAAGTCTGCCGGCAAGGGCCAATAAAGTGTGTAGAGCGGGGAGTAGTGAGATACAAATCCCGCGAACCAAAAAACGAACGTACCGATTGTAATTAACCATAAAGTCCAATTTCCTAATTTTATACTCCACAATGGTTTTTTCATTAAGAAAGGAACAAGAAAAAGAAACGCACCAAAAACAATTGAATAAGTAGAACCAAAAATCCCGACGAGTGGATGAGCAGTCATTATGGCAAAAAACTGCTTCGGTTCTACACCTAAGGCGATGCTGGGAGTAACTTCAAATAATCTCATCAACATCCCTTCGATAACAACAACGCCATAATAGATCAATCCAATTACTACAAATCGTAGTGTCAATTTTTGCATTGGAGTTAAAGAATTCGGTTTGAATAAACCTTGTTCACCGTTTGTGAATGTTTGTATTAAGTTCATTTTTATATTCTCACAATTATTTTAAAAATATTTAATCGACTACTTCAACCACATCCCGAACAATCATATTAATTCCTTTAGGTCCTGAGTATTCAGTCGATCTGATGGAATAAACCTCCGGACGATCGAATTGCCAAAGAATATCATTAATATGACCCGGGATAACTTGCATCTGGAAAGCCATCGTGTTGTCGCGTCTGAATAATCCAAAACCGTATGTCAAATCTTTCGATTCCACATTAAATCGAACTATCTCATTTTTTTTAATTATGAGTTTAGAAGAAGGGAGCCGGAATTCGTGGTTCTCCATAGTTATATGAAATTCCTTATCGGCTTTTATCTCTGCACGATTTAAATCCATCGGCTTCCAGGGAATTGTTTCATGTGTTACAATATGAAGAGAAACTCCGATAACAACCAGAAAACCGACAAACGAATAAAAAATTGCGGGTTTGATTTCTTTACCGGAACCGTCCCTTGTTACCTTGTAAGCAAACCATCCCATCAAAGCCATAATTGCGAGGACATAAAGCGTGTAGGCAATTGTTTGTCCGGTTAATACAACGTTTGAATCAATCATAGTTTCACCTTTTGTGTAAGTTAATTTGTTTAATTAATATCGCATGTAATGTTTGAGTATAAAAAGTTTTGATCAAAATTTTTCTCCTTTGGCTTCACGAATATGGCTGCCAACATATCTAATTCTTCCCCACATAGAAATAAAGAAAACAATGATTCCTAATACCTGACCAACAGCGGAAAAAGTAAGTAAGAATTTTAGGAGTTCGTTAGATGGAACAAAAGCTGAAATCACTTGAGAAAGAAATCTGATTAGAGTTGAAGCAGTAATTATAAAATATGCAGCAAGAATAATATCGGGTTTGTAAAGTTTGTCATCTTTTTCGGCTCGTGGAAAGAACCATAACGCAACACCCATAATCATCATCATAACCGAACCGACAAGGATTAAATGAGTATGTGCAGAAACGAAATCGGGGTGAGGCCACGAATCAAAATAATTTCGTGCAATTAACAAATAGAGACCGGTAACAATTCCTATTAGGAGAAATATTATACTGGTCTTTACAAAATATCTGACGGTTGAAAACATAAGCAATCCTTTTTATAGTTTAATTTTATGCTTTTTGCGACCATCATGCTGTATCAATAACTACTTCAAAAAATCTCGCATTAAGCGAGCCGTCTAACAATGGTTTTAACTTGTTGAATGCTTCTTGACGTTCTTTGCTTGTATGCATAGCCATAAAAGTTTTTTCACTTTCATGTTCTACTAAAGCTAAAAATCCACCATTCCCTTTTGTAATTTTTAATAGCCGCCTTGAAATAAAACCTTCAAATTTTTGGTAAATACAGGTTGACCATTTGAACCACTCCAGGAACTCAGTTTCTTTGTCGGTTCTTAACGGTGGAAATTCAATTGTGTTGATAAACATAAATACATCTCCTCTTCAACGATTAATTTTTCGATTTTCTAAGTTTGACGTTTTGTTTCTGAAAAAGCTCCAGGCAAAATAGCTAGTTACTAAGCCTATAGCTATCAGAATAAAATGACCGAGATGATCCATTTCCATTTCTCCTTTTAAACAACACAGGATTTAGTGTTGATTTAGAAAGTCCCTCCATCTTTTTGAGGAGGGACTAAAAACTAATTAATGTGAATGAGCTTCAGATGCTTCTTCACCGTGAGCCGAACCAGGTTTTAACTTATAAACTTTTTCAACATAGTGAACATATTCAACATAAGCTTTTACATATTCTCTACCGGCGTTTACATCATTCGGATCGAAATTCTTTTTTTCCTTTACTTTCGTGTAAAGCGGGTGTAATCCGTCATGAATAGCATCGTCTAAAAATTTTACTAATTCTTTTGGGGAACCGGTTTCAATTGCTTTATCTGCGGCAGGAATAGCTGGACCAAGATCGCGACCCGCAGGCTTAATTCCGGTATAAGGAGCTCCTTCACCGGCTCTGTGGATGCGTACTAAAGTTTCAAAAAAATACATATCAGCAAATTCTTTCGCTTCCGGTGATAATTTGCGCAATGAAAGAGTTTTGTTAAAAGCGGAAACAATTTCAGATTGTTGTTCTTCTTTCACCCAAATAGAAACAAGTTTAACATTTCCGGTTTCGAGGGCTTTCCGGGCGTCCTTAATAACCGGACCATCAAGTCCATCGCAATGAGCGTAGGATTGTGACGAAGAAAGTAAAAAGATAACTGCAGTAACCGCAAGCAGTTTTAACGATTTTGATAATAAATGTGCCATAGAATTATTCCTTTAATTATTTACACTGCAAATATTGCAACGAAAGGAAAAGTATCCTTTGACTTAAGTCGGAAATGTTAATTTTTATTGTTTCGTTAGTAAAAGAACAATAGGATTATTTTGCCAATTCCTTGAGTTTAGAAAAATCTAATACAAAAATAGATTTACCAGAAATGCGAATTATTTTTTCATTTTGAAGTTTCTTCAGTAGTCGAGAAAGGGTATCGTTAATAGTACCGATATAGGAGGCTATATTTTTTTTTGAAAGATTGAGTCTTGCAAAAGGTTCGGAAAGTTTCTCAGTGCCGGATTTTTTTATTTCATCAAGAAGAAATTTAGCAAATCGGTTTGACACTTCTTTAGTCGAAAGATCCTCAACTTTTTGAGTAAGGAGCCGCATTTTTTTTGCGAAACCAACAAGCATATTAAAACAGATAGTAGAATTACTTTTTATAAGTTGAATGAACTCTTTTTGTGGGATAAAAACCAAAATTGAGTCAGAAATTGCTTGTGCATTTACCGGATAGCCTCCACCTTCAAAAAGCGGGACATCGCCGAATGACTCATAGGGTTTTATTAGATGAAGAATTGATTCCTTTCCTTCGTAAGATAGTTTATAAATTTTAATGGAACCGTTTAAGAGTATATAAAAGCCTCTGTAATTATCACCGTCATTAAATAAAAGTTCTTTTTTTTTATAGGTAATAACCTTGCAAATTGAAATTATCTGTTCAGAATCATTGAGAGTAAGCTCAGAAAAAATAGGGAGGTTGCGAAGAGCTTCAACAGATATATTTTGGCCATTTTTCATGATAACTGTCGAATCATAGAAGTAAACTTTTAGTTGATTGTAATTTAAGGATTATAATATTATTTAGCATTATGAGGTCTTCAAAAAGTGAATCTTTATATTGAAGGGAATCGGTGTTTCTCCTGTCCTTCATCATAAAACATTTATTGCATCTCTCAAATTTTGTTGCTGAAGATGAGCATAGATTAGAGTAGTTGACAAATCTTCGTGACCCAAAAGTTCTTTTACTATATAAAGAGAAACTCCTTTCTGTACTAATTGCGAAGCAAAAGAGTGGCGAAGGGTATGGAAGTGGATTTTTTCATTTAACTCAGCTGCACGAACGGACTTCTTGAATTGTTTGCTTACAAAATCTTCATGGAGTTTAATTCCGCTTATCCGAGTAAAGACAAAAGAGGTTTTTTCTAAATCAAAAACCTTAGGGAATTGGGGAGATAACGGATTTCTGATATTAGCACTGATCGGAATAATTCTTTCTTTTTTACTTTTGGTTGTGAAAGCAGCCGAACATTGAACGGTGATAATATTCTGTTTAAAGTCTATCCAATTCCATTTCATATTTAGCAATTCACCCAAGCGCATCCCGGTATAAAAAGCAGTAGTAAATAAAACTTTGAGATATTCTATTGGTGTGTGTTCAATAATGATCTTCGATTCAATTTCACAAATGAAAACCGGAAATGGTTTTGCAACTTTGGGGTATTCCACAATCCATAATTGATTCCGATGATGACGACACTTTATTGGGTTTTGTTCTGGAGCAGTTGATTGACCCGGCAGTGTTTGGTTCTAAGGTACAAGAGCTCTACAATTCTAAAGAGGAAGATTTGGATATGCTTCTATTTAAAGATGGAAGAATATATGAAAGATATTCAGCACCTCTAATAATGAGTGATTCTTCAATTGGCCGTGTGTGGTCATTTCGCAATATCACCAAACAGAAACTAACTGAACAAGAAATTAAAAAACGGAAGATGAGAACATTACTAAGGATGAATTAATTGCATACAGCAAATCCATGAACGAATCAGTGTTCAATATTTTTAAGTTAATAGAAAATTTGTTAGAGTGGGCACAAAATCAAAAAGGTGAAATAAGTTTTACACCGCAAGAGCTTAATTTGCCCAAGATGGTGGCGCATAACATCGACACAATGGAGCAAAGAGCTACTCAAAAAGGAATTACTTTAGTTAATGAAGTGACCATAACCGAAAAAATTTATGCCGATGAAAAAATGGTTGACACTGTTCTCAGAAATCTTATATCCAACGCGGTAAAGTTCACAAGAAGAGATGGGAAAGTTATTGTCAGAGCAAAAAAAACTGGCAATGAAATAATAGATATTACTGTTAGTGATACCGGCGTTGGAATGAAAGAAAAAAATGTTAAGCGATTGTTCAAGATGAATGAAAAAGTGAGTTCGAAAGGAACGAATGGCGAATCCAGCATCGGTTTAGGTTTATTGTTGTGCAAAGAGTTTGTAGAAAAGCACGGAGGGAAGATTTGGGTTGAGAGTGGACAAGGAAAAGGGGGTACATTTTGTTTTACGGTTCCCGAAAGCAATCACAAGAATAATTGATCGTTCCATAAAAAGTCTTAGAAAATATAATTTTGAAACGCGGAACTGTTGTACAACTTTTTTCTTCGCATCCCTCTATCAAAGGCATACAGGTTTGTGAAAGAGAATTATTCTTACACTCACCTTCGCTAAGAAAACACGAAGTACGCGAATAATAAAATCGTAGCGATTTCCTCAATTATTTTATTGTTTATAATTTTTAGGTTGATTAGTTTCTACTACTTGTTTTGGATTGCTTAATTTCTCGTACAGATAGCAGTCAATTTTATTATTTTCATTTAGAATAAATGTATTCATTTACAAAAATTAGATTTTCTCGTTTAAATAATTTTTTGGGAGTTAATCGCAAATGAAAACAACGTTCGGTGGGAATGGGAAACTTCTTCGCACCATTTTAAATAACACCCCTATTACAATATTTGCCGTTGATAGTAAAGGAGTATTCACTCTTTCGGAAGGAAAAGGTCTTGAGAAAGTTGGTCTGAAGCCCGGTGAGAATGTAGGTGTTTCTGCTTTAGATTTATATGCGTCACTCTCGGTAACATTACCCAATAATGAAATAATTACAGGGTCGGAAATGGTTCGCCGTGTGATGGCTGGTGAAACCATATCCGCTATTACAGAGTTAAGAGGAACTTATTTCGACAATCAATTTGTCCCTTACCGTGACGCAAAAGGAAAAGTAGTAGGGATGATAGGGATCGCGACAATTATCACTGAAAGAATGCAGGCAGAGAATGCGCTGCGGGAAAGTGAAAAACGATTTCGTGCTTTAGTTGAAAAAAGTTTTGAAGGGATCCTATTGATCGATTCAAACGGGAAGTTGCTCTATCCGGTTTTTTCCGAAAAACAGTTATTTGGTTACAGACCGGAAGAACTTGTTGGGACGGATTTGTTTAATCTGGCTCATCCCAATTTTCTTGATACAGCGAAAAAGTTATTTTCTAAACTTCTTAATTCGCCCCAAAGCAGTGTTACAATAGAACTGCAAATTAAAAATAAGGATAATTCCTGGCGCTGGATTGAAGCCATAGGAACTAATTTGCTGAATGAACCTTCAGTGAATGCCATTGTGGTGAATTATCGCGACATCACAAAGCGCATGCAGGCTCAAAAACAATTGCTCTTTCAATCATCCATGCTTGATCAAGTTCGGAATGCGGCGATAGCGACCAACCTTGAAGGTAAGATCATCTACTGGAACAAATTTGCTGAGAGGCTTTATGGGTGGAGAGCAGAAGAAGTTCTTGGCAAGCAAGCAAACGATCTCGTCGTTCCACCTGCCGGAAGAGCGCACACAGATGAGCTCAGGAATCGGATCGATCAGAAAGGCTATTGGGAAGGCGAACTTGAGTTTCAGCGAAAGGACGGAACGATTATCCCAGTCTATACCACCAGTTCGGTGCTGAAAGACATTACCGGGAAAGACGTGGGCAGGATTGGTATCTCAACTGACATCACCGAGCGCAAGAAAGCAGAAAGCGATCTACAATTTATCCGCAACGCAGTTGAAACGGCTGCCGATAGCTGGTTGGTTTCTAATTCCGATGGGTATATCATAGACTGCAATACGGCAGCGTGCTTGCTCTTTGGCTATACCAGAAGTGAATTCCTCGCCTTGAAAGTGATAGCTTTGAATCCCTTAGCAACTTCAGAGCGATGGAAGGAATATTGGGCTGGGATGTCTGAAAAAAAGCATGATCGTATTGAACGATTGCATTATAGAAAAGATGGATCCGTTTTTCTCGCGGAACTATCGACACATTTGGTGGTTCGAGACGGCGGCGAATATATGTGCACATTCACCCGGGACATCACAGAGCGCAAGAAATCGTCTGATCAATTTCAAAAGATAATTACTGCAATTGAACAGACTGCTGATACTGTAGTGATAACCGACCAAAATGGTATTATAGAGTATGTTAATTCTGCCTTCTTAATGATAACAGGTTACTCAAGGGAAGAGGTCATCGGTAAGACGCCGCGTATTCTTAAATCTAGTATGCATTCCGAATCATTCTATAAAGATTTCTGGGAAAAAATACTTGCGGGCAATACATATCAGGCAAAATTTATAAATCGTAAGAGAAGCGGAGAATTGTACATAATTGAAAAGACAATCACGCCGGTTAAAAGCGAGTCGGGCGAAATTACTCACTTCATCTCTACCGGCAGAGATGTTACCGAAAAGGAACGCATCGAAGATGAATTGTACAAGAATACCAAAATACTTCAATCGTATATTCAATATTCAATTGCACCACTTGTTCTGCTCGATAAAGATTTTAATTTTTTACAAGTGAACGAAGCTTATGCAAATACTTGCCAGCGCGATGTTTCAGAATTTATGGGTCACAATCATTTTGAGTTTTATCCATCAGATGCAAAAGCCGATTTTGAAAAAGTCGTTAATAACAAAGAAGCCGTTCGGTTTGTCGAACGTCCTTTCGTTTTTCCTGATCATCCGGAGTGGGGAGTTACTTATTGGGATTGGAGTCTTACTCCGATCCTGGATAAGATGGGCGAAGTTGAGTTTCTTGTTTATGCATTGAGAGACGTTACTCAACGTAAGAAAGGGCTTGATGAGATTCGAAAGTCACAAGAACAATTGCGGGCTCTCTATTCTCACTTGCAAAATGCGCGTGAAGAAGAGAGAACACGTATCGCAAGAGAAATTCACGATTCGATCGGGCAATCTTTAACCGGTCTTAAAATGGATTTATCTCTTCTTGAAACTGAATTGGCTCAACAAGAAGATATGCGTGAAAGGAATAAACTATACGGGAAAATACAAACGATGTATATTCTTCTGGATGAAATGATACAATCTGTTCGCGATGTCTCAGCCCAACTCCGACCTTTAATTCTTGATAGTCTCGGGTTGGTAACTGCCATCGAATGGCAAGCAGAAGAGTTCCAGAAAAAAACCGGTTTAACTTGTGAATGTATTCTTCCAAAAGAAAAAGTTGAATTAAATAGAGATGGGTCAACTGTACTTTTTAGAATTCTTCAAGAATGTCTCACAAATATTATCAGGCATGCAAAAGCAACAAAAGTTAGTATAAAACTTGAACGAAAGGGAAATCATATATTACTAGAGGTTCAAGACAACGGTATTGGAATTGATGAGAACGTTGTAAAAGAAATAAATTCACTTGGACTGTTAGGTATGAAAGAACGGGCTTTAGTATTGGGTGGAAGTGTTGACATACTTGGAAACCATGGAAGTGGGACAATTGTTACTGTAAAAATTCCGCAAGGAGGATAATTTTTTGAGTGAAAAAGAACCATCAAAAGTTATGATAAAAGTAATGATTGCAGATGACCACCCCATCGTTCGGGCAGGGCTGAAGCAGTTCATTTCTAAAACTTCCGATATGATTGTTGTTGATGAAGCTTCCAACGGTCAGGAAGTGTTGGACAAATTAAAAACTGTCCCGTGTGATATTCTTATTCTCGATATCAATATGCCCGGTAAAGACGGTTTTGAAGTATTGCACTATTTAAATAATAATCATTCTGATCTAAAAGTTCTTGTGTTAAGCATTCATTCGGAAACACAAGTTGCAACACGAGTATTAAGTTCCGGTGCGCACGGATTTATAAATAAGGAAAGTATCAAGGATGATTTACTCACTGCCATTCGAACAGTTTACAGCGGTAGAAAATATCTAAGCCCTCTTCTTGCAGAAAAGTTAATTGATCTGTTGGAGAAAAATAATATTATACTTCCTCACGAAAAACTTTCTAACCGCGAGTTTCAAATATTTTGTATGATTGCTTCGGGACATCCGCAAAAACAAATTGCAGATACATTATCAATAAGTATTAAAACAGTCAGAACACATAAAGACCGCATCTTAAAGAAAATGAATATCAAAAACGAAGTTGAACTTGCTCATTATGCTCTTACGCATAAGCTTATAGAGCCCGCCGGTATTGGATAAATTTAAATTACATAAGTCACCTTACGCATACAAATGACCCAAACCTTGAAGGTTTCGCTAATCAAGATTAAAATATTGAATTCTTTGCGATTCATCTTAACAAAACCTTCAAGGTTTTTAATACTTGCGTAACGTGAATTACAGAATTCATTTCTCAGAGCTTCACATATTCAAACGCCCTCAATCAATTCCACAAGTTTACAACAGTTATAAAATTGAACAGAAAAGTTTTTGTAATCCATAGACTACAAAACTTTAAATATTCTGCCAATTGTTTCTCATCTGGTAGTTATCTAAAATCTAATCGGATAAAAAATAGATTTATTTCAAATTTCTGTTAAGAAAAAAACTATGCCGGTAAAACAAATTTTGATAGTTGACGATTCTGAAATTATTCAACAACGGTTGAGAGAACAACTCTCAATAATTCCCAACATAGAAGTTTTAAATCCTGTAAGCAGTATATCTGAAGCGATAAATAC
>JALNWB010000032.1 GCA_023231105.1 Ignavibacteriaceae bacterium
CTTTCGTTTTTCCCCTTGACACTCTTTTCCACATAAATTATTTTTGATCCGTGTTTCTGCATCCCTATACAGAAACAATTCTATATTGTAGCCCGCTTTAGCATAGACCCCTAAAGCGGTTTTTATTTTAAATACTTTTTTCACGTTCTACTTTTCACTTGTCACTTGTTACTTTTGACTTACTTCTTATTTCTTAATACTTACCATTCCACAATAATGCAATTTTTCATCCCTTCTCTTTTTTCCCTTGACAATCTTTTTCCATCCAATTATATTGCACCCAATATTTCTGTAACCCTCACAGAAATAGATGTACTTAAAGTTCTTCCGCCTTAGGGCTCCCCTAAGGCGGCTTTATTTTAAATCATCCCTCCTCCAACGCAGAGCAACATTTATTTTTTTTAATTCTATATTTTCTATTCCCTTTTGTTTTTTTGCTTTTCTTCTGTCTACTGCCGACTGACCACTGCTTCAATCATCAATACTCCAATCCTTCCCACAGTCTCATCGTCTCAAAGTCTCATCCCGAGCGAAGTCGAGGGACTACTCCTTTCAGCCTACAGTCTTACAGCCTACAGCCTACTGCTCACCTCTTTCTCACAAACTCCCTCTCCAGCATTATTCTTATCTCCGCAATACTTTTTAATATTTCCTCCTTATGCTCATTCGCCTGCTCGTGGACTTTCTCAAATCTCTCCAAATAATTTTCCTTTATCTCCTTCGACTCATCCTCATTTTTTTTAATACGTGCAAAAATAATTTTCACGATCAACCCCACCATTCCGCTAACCGCCAGCGCTGCAACCGGAATCAAAACCTGATGAATTTGTCCAACATTCATTTTTACCTCATTTAACATTTGTCATTATTTTTTCTTTTTTTACTTCTTTGTTCATTATTCCTTGTTCGATATTCAATATTAATTTTTTCTTCAACCATTCTCAGCCGAAGGCTGATCAGCCTCTGGCTGAAATCTTGCAACCTTGTAATCTCTCACAGTCCCACCTTCCTACAGTCTAATAGTCTAATAACCTACAGCCTACCACCTACTTCCTCCCCTTCATCACCTCCCTCATATCCACCGTCGTTATCTCAAACGAAACATTACCATCCGACTTAAACTCATTCAAGAACTGAGTAGTAGAATCAACAATATCATCAAACTCCCCATTCGGGAATTCCTCCATCTCATTAATAAAAAAAGGAACCCATAGTTCACCTTCAGGTAATTCCACCTTCCCCGATTCAATCAAAGGCGTAACAGAAATAAACCGTGCGTACTTATCCTTATCGACTTTTATTTTCCTTATCGGTATCCGCGTTTCCCTTTCCAATTCTTGTATCAGACTTTGTCCCGATGCCTTATCCTCGATCAATACAACAGAAGGTTTAAATGTGAGAAACAATTCCGCAGCTTTTCTTTTCAACTCCGGAAATTCCATTCGCTCCCGGAAAAGATGAAGCAGCAAAAATTTATTTTTCGTTATTCCCCAAGTAGTACATACAGAAAAATCATTCTCCTCCTTAGTCTTAAACGCAGTATCCCACGACTGCACAATTCTTTCAATGCCGAGCGAAGTCGAGGGACCAACTTGATAAAACCGCCACCATTCATGTTTTATTATCTGCGCTTCATTCTCCTCAATAAACTTTCCGTAGATTTCCTGTTGTCTTAAGAACGGCGGTATTTCATTCTCGACTTCCCTTATCTCATTAGGATCAAGTAACACATTATCATAAGTCGAGTAATTAAAACTTTTCCAATTCTTTTGCTGTTTACCTTTCTCAAACAATTCATAAAATAAATGCCTCTCATTTTTCTTTGTAAATTTTCCTTTCGGTGTCCCGCCTATAATTACCTCAGCTTTATAATCGATCACCATCGGAAGAATAGTCTCAGTCCATAACCTTCTATTCTTTAAAATTATCCCCGCTTCATTTATTATAATGAGATTGTATCCTTGACCCTCAATATTCTCCGGTCTATCCGCAGAACGGAAATCGATATAACTCTCTTTTATTTTAAAAATGTTATCCTGTCTTTTATATTCATAAGCCAATTTGGTTTCTTTGATCACCGGCATAAAGTAACGCTCGTAATAACGATTAATATTTCCATAGATCGTATCAACCCATAATATTCTTTTATCACTAGGCGGTTCATAAGCTTTATGTATTGCATAGAAAGCCATCCCCTTAGTCAATCCAAACCGCCGCCCCTTCGCAATTATTTTAAATCGCGCTTTATCTGAAAATACCTCCCTTTGCTTTTCATGAAAATCAATATTTAACACAACGTTACTTACCATTTTCTTTCTGCCTTATTCCTCCCCTTTATTCAAAGGGGAGGTTAGCCTGCCCGTCCTCTGGCGGGGAGGGGTTTGCTTTCTACTTTCTACTAAAAAAAACTTCTTGCTTTTTTTTATTCCATCCATTAATTTTACATTCAAGATTCACTGTGCTTACCCCCCACAGTGAAAATTACCCTTTGCCCGGTCGCCCTCCACCGGGCATTTTTATTTTAAATCCCTCTCCTTCCTAAGGAGAGGGCAGGGTGAGGTTTTTTACTTTCCACTCCCGAGCGAAGTCGAGGGACTACTGCCTACTGCCCACTGAAGACTTCTTCCTGCAGTCTAATCACCTACAGCCTTTCCACCTACCACAAAATCATCCTCATTCAAATTATACTTCCTCTGAAAGTACTCCTTCTTAAACTCGATCCCCAGATTTTTAAGTTTAATATCCCGGTCAATACTCTCAGCTTCAACCGCCTCCTTCTTCGTTAACCTAAAGCGGATTGTTTTCTGTTCTCCATAATTTAATTTTGAATAAATCCGTAGCAGTTCATTCATCGAATTCTCAATTAGCTTTTTATCCTTCATCGCCACAGTAGTAGCTGTTTCCCTGTGGACTTGCGCAGCAGCGTACGATCCCATTCCCCTTATTTCCGTTGTCAATGTTTCTGTAAGGATTGCCTTCGATATTTCTTGATTATAAAACTCCGCTAAGTATTGATACAATTGTCCAATATCAAATTTGGGATGTTCTTTTAATTCTATTCCAACCGTATCAAGAAATATTGCGATGTTGTCCTTCACCATATTTTGCAGACCGGTTAATAAATCTGCTTTCTCTTTTTCCGTAGCTGTTGATGGATACCTCCCGATAAGAAAAGGCATCCCGTACCGTTCAACCATGATCTGCCAGAAGTCCAGACCGCTCCGCTTCAGTTGTACCGGCCAATAACATTTTGAAATTATTTTTTCGCCGTATGGATTCACATATTCTGCATTATGCTGAATGATCAAAAATTTATTTCGTGGTAATTCTTCACCGACACAAAACGTATAACCCGATTCATTTTTTTGCCTTAACCTTAATTGGTTTTCTTTATCGAAAATAAACCACTCCTGCGGTTTGGAATTTATTTGTCGTGGAAAAATTTCATTCCTCTTTATTCCCCAATTAATTTCAAGCACGGAAAATCCGTAGAGAACAGCGTCCAACATCTTCCCTATAATACCGTCAACATCAAGTTGTTGCATCCATTTTACAACTTTCTTTTCACTCTCCTTATTTCCCTCACAAGCAATTTCCCACCCCAACTGCTGCACCAATGATTTCCTCTGTTGCACTACAGCACTTAAATGAGGATCATTCAACAAATCGCGTAGTATCGAATAATCATAATTATTGTCCGCCAATATTTTATCAGGATCCGGTAAACTCGAATACAATTGAAACGTCGAATTAACCTTCTCCGCTTTCGCAAAATCCTTTTTCAACTCTTTAGTTATCTTTATTTCAAACGCTTTCATCTGAATTCCTTTCTACTTTCAACTTTCTACTTTCTACTTTTTACTTTTAACTCCCCCAGTCTCACAGTCCCAATGTCCCCAAGTCTTTTCGCTGACTGCTGATTGCCAACTGCCGATCGTCCTCTCAATCCTTCGTGTACAAATTTGAATTAATCATAATATTTACGGTCATCTGCTCTTTCCCCTTATCAAACATTCCCAAATACTTTCCCAGCATCTCCAGCGCTTTCAGTTTATCGGATGTCTTAATCTTTTCACCATCAGCATTAGCAAACGCGATCTTTTTTAATTCCTTCACAATATTCTCTATCTTTAACTCCATCCTTCTAACCGGCTTCTTAGACAGCTCTTCGATCAGCTTTTTAACCTTAACATTTCTTAACAATCTGGAAGCTTGCGCTTCCGCTGTTTTTTCGGAATATCCTACTCTTTGAGCGGCGTTTTTCCCGTTAAAATCCTTTAAATATTCCAAACAAAACCTTTTTTGTCTCTCATTCATTTCTTTTTATCTCTTTATTTTTAGTTTTAATCGTAAAAATAGGGTAATAATTTATCTATATGTTGAAATTAGTTAGTTTAAATTTGCATATATTAAAAATAATTCTTTTGTTTGCCAAAGATATTTTATTTATTTATAAAATAAGGTGCAAAAATAGATGGATTTTGAAATATTAAAAACCGGTTCGTTTACTAACTCCCAAGGAAAGGAAGTTAATTTCTCTCAGTCTGATCTTGAAAAGATTGCCTCTTCCTACGATCCAACAATTTCAGAAGCTCCTATCGTAATCGGTCACCCTAAATCAAATGATCCTGCTTATGGTTGGATAGATTCTCTCAATGTCAACGGCGATAAATTAATTGCTTCAGCTTCAAAGATTGTCCCGGAATTTCTTAATGCAGTTAAAGAAGGTTTGTTCAAGAAAAGATCAGTTTCTCTTAACCCCGATAATTCACTTCGTCACGTTGGCTTCCTTGGCGCAGCTCTCCCTGCAGTTAAAGGTTTAGCTGATTTACAATTCGAAGATTCGCGGGAAGAAAACATAATCGAGTTCTCATCTGTCGCCACGAACGAAGTCGAGGGGAGCGATGAAGAATTCCATCTTTCTGATGTTCTTTTGCAACTCACGAATCTCTCCGAAGAAGTGAATAAACTCACCAACGAATTTTACGAGTGGAAAGAACTCCGTATCAATCTTGATAGATCAGAAAGTAATGCAGAACCATCACTTGGAGTAGTTTATACTTTCTCTAGCAATTTTAAAGATCAGGTTGAACAAGCTTTTTCCGATGGCAAACTGACAGTCCCCATGAAAGAAAAATTACTTTCTCTCTTAACAATGGATTTTTCTGATGGCGCGGTTGAGAAATTCACTTTAGAAAATTTCCTTTCAGAATTTGTTTCATCTTTCCCTGTCATCATCAGCAAAGAAAATTTCGCAACTCCACCCGCAAAACAAGAGGATACAGTTCCCAAGCCTTTTGATTTCTCTGAATTTATTCTTGATGAAGATGCGGCTCAAGTTCATAAAAAAATTGTCGAAGTCGTTATGGATAAGAAAATTTCTTACCAGGACGCCGCCCAAATTGTTTTTAATTCTTAATCTGTAGGAGATAGAAATTTTGTTTCACTCATTCATTCAATCGCATTCAATCATGCAATCATGCAATCTTGCATTTTTTTAATCTTTAAATGAGGTATTTATGTCACTCGCAAACAAACGTATCGTCGACCCCGTCCTAACTTCGTTAGCTCGTGGTTTTTCCCAACCTAACCTTGTTGCTTCGCAACTTTTCCCTGATGTCTCTGTTGAAAAAGAAGGAGGAAAGGTTCCACTGTTCAACAAAGAAGCTTTTCGTATTTACAATACAGAAAGAGCTATTCGCGCTAACTCGAATGTCATTAATCCGGAAGGAATAAACACGGTTAGTTATTCACTTACAGAACATGACATTGCTTATCCAATGGATTACCGCGAAGTAAACGAAGATATCCGAAACTTAAAAGTTTACGCAACTCACGTAACAACAGAAACGATCAAGCTTCGTCTTGAAAAGAAAGTTGCTGACCTGGTTCAAAATCTTTCTTCCTTCCCTTCCGGCAATAAAGTTACTCTTGCTGCCGGTGATAAATTTAATAACTCCGCAAGTGACCCCGTTGCGATTTTTGAGACTGCAAAAGAAGCGGTCAGAAAGAAAATAGCAAAACGCCCGAATGTTGCTATTCTTGGTGCTTCGTCTTATTCGGCATTGAAAAATCACCCTGCGATTCTTGATAAAATCCGTTACACTCAACACGCCGTAATTACTCCTCAACTTTTATCGGCGCTGTTGGATATTCCTTTTCTGTTTGTTGGTGAAGCAGTTTATTCAGATGACGCAGACGTATTCAACGATGTCTGGTCCGATAATGTAGTTCTCGCTTATGTTCCGGTTAAATCTCCAAATGCAGAAAGAAGTTTATACGAACCCTCTTTCGGTTACACATTTAAAAAGAAAAATTTCCCCATCGTTGATGTTTATTCCGGTGAAGGAAACAAAGTTGAGTTCATTCGTAACACCGACATTTTCCAGCCCCTAATCGTTGGTTCCGATGCCGGTTACTTAATCAACGATACAAATTCGTAACAAATTAAAATTCCTCTCCTTAACAAGGAGAGGTTAGGTGAGGTTGTTTTATAATTCATTCAACCTTGCATTCATTCACACTTGCAATGTTGTAATCTTGAAATTTTGCAATCATATAACGAAGGATTTTTATGGAAGAACAAGAAACATATAACGCCCGCACACAGCCAAGTACTAAGAAAAAATATTACGAAGTAGTTGACTCCGATATTTTCTTGAATAAAAAATTAATTCCTGAAGGAACGGTAATCAATACTTTCGATGCTTCGCTATCAAATCATCTTCGCGAACTGTCGGAAGCTGAAATTGCTGAAACTCAAAACTTTTATTCAACGGTAAACAAACCCGATGCTGTTAAACGCGGCAAAGGCAGACCAAGAAAGGAAATTTAAAATGAGAACTTTCTATCCACCAGTTTACACAATAACTGCCGCAGAAGATTTGTCCAATTCAATAAATCGCTTTATTGGCTTTGACGGTAAAATCTGCGCTCCCGAAGCCAAGGCTCTTGGCATTTTGCTCGCGAATACTAATATGGGTGACCAAGCCCCTATAGCCATTACCGGAGTTGCTTTTGTGCTTACTGATTTTGACATTAATCGCGGCCAATTAGTAGAGTGTTCCGCTGATGGGAAAGCAAACTGTATTGAAGATGGTATCGCTAACGGCATCGCTATGGGCACTACTTCCGGTAACATTCCTAATCAAATGCTTAGGATTAGTCTTTACGGCCGCATCCCGGTTTTAGGTGATGTTAATATTTAATACCAAAATTTATTTAATTCTTATAAGGAAATAATAAAATGAAAACTGAACAAATAACCCTCACCACTTCAATCACTGCTACCGCTGATTTATCGGCGAGCAAAAACCTTTTCATCGGCTTTAACGGCGGTCTTTGCCCTGTTGATGATAAAGCCCTTGGTGTCTTAAATGATAATGTTGCACTTGGTGAACAAGCTCCAGTCGCCGTTTCTGGTATCGCCCTTGTTGTTTCTGGCGCTGCTATCGCTGTTGGTGATGCTGTTTCCACAGATGCCGCGAGTAAAGCAGTCCCTTTTGTTGCTGGTGAAATTAATGGCTATGCCTTAGATGAAGCAACCGCAGCAGATCAATTAATTCGTATTAAACTTGTTTAATAAAAAGGAGTAATTATAATGAGAACTTTTATTAATTATCTCCGCAATATTGGTGTAACCGACAACGAAGTAGCAACTTTAAAAAACTGTACTTCTGAAATTCAATCACAAATTAATTCCAAAGCATCCGCTTCTTCTATTTCTAATATTGACAACACAAGCGATGCAAATAAACCTGTTTCAACTGCGCAAGCAACAGCAATTGGTGCAAAAATACCAAAAGTTGCAGCACAAACTTTATACGTTGCCGGTATTGGTACTGTTGCTGAAAACTATGCAGAACTTGCCGCCGCTTACGCTTTGGCTAAAACTATGACACCCTACGGAAATGCTTTAGCAACCGGTAACAGAGTAACGATAGTTATCGCTCCCGGACTTTATAATGACGGTAGCACTTTAAATGTTGATACTCAATTTATTGATTTAGTTTCATTAACCGGAAAAGCGGATATAATTCTTAGTGGGATTAACGTAACTGCTAACGATGTTTACTTAAAAGGCATTAGTACCGGCACAGCAACGTTTACTATTGCAACCGCGCTCAATATGCTAAAATGTGAAAATTGCATTGGTTTGGGCATTTTATCGTTTAGAAGTGGAATAAATTTTGGTGGAACAGTTTCTGGAACTTTTATTAATTGCATTGGAGGTGATTATAGTTTCGGTGGTAGTTATACTTACCCTTTTGTGGTTTCTGGAACTTTTATTAATTGCATTGGAGGTATTAATGGTTTCGGTGGACAGGGTACGGTTTCTGGAACTTTTACTAATTGCATAGGCGGTGATAATTCTTTCGGCAACGACGCCGGCACTTTAATCGGTAAACTTTATTGGTGCAGATTAACGTCGGGTACTTTTCAAACTGTTTCCGGTGCCGGTCAAACAAGAATGTGTTTAGACGGTACAAATACTTTAAATAATCAAGGTTAATTTTTTCTTTTGCGTTCCCACGCATCCCTCACGTTTGCGGGTTGTTCGCTCCAAGTCAGCCCGCAAATTGTTAATTCTTGGAGCTTGTTCTTTTTCCCATTGTCTCATTGTCTCATAGTCTTATAGTCTCATTGTCTTCACTGTCGACTGATGACTGTTTTCCGTTCTCTTGTTTTTCGCATTAGTTCGTCATTCGATGTTCCTTGGTCATTATTCGTTATTTCTTTGTTCTTTGTCTCATTTTCTCTTTGTCCCAAAGTTTCACCGTCTTCTCTGCCAACTGCTGACTGATCCGCCGCGGCGGACTGCCTAAAGTTTCTTTGTTCTTTTTTTTCTGACCACTTCCGCCCGAGGCGAATCCGCCTTTGGCGGAGACTACAATTGACTGTTTCTCCTACAGCCTACAGCCTAACAGTCTATAGCCTATTGATAAAAACTTGAAATCTTATTTATGAATACATATTTCTCTTTTCCGCTATACCTGATAATCATTATCGGGTTCATTTTCGTGATCTTCGCTTCTCTTGCCGAATCCTTCGAGTACTATGAACGGTTTGTCACGCATGACCAGATCAAACAAAAATATTTTTCACAATATTGGCACTGGTTCCAACTCTTTGAACGCGCTTTTGCTATTCTCTTTGGTTTTTCACTTGCATTCTCCGATGCTCCCATTAAAATCGTTTTTTTTATTGCTTCCCTATTTTGGATCATCTACGACGGAGCAATTAATTACGCTAGAAACCAAAATATCTTTTTTCTCTCCGGTCAATCATCAAGTTACTTCGATCTCTTCGGGAATAAGTATCTGAAACTATTCTTCCTTTTCCTGAGCCTTTTTTGGCTTTCTTGGGAGTAGTATGCATAAATCTCATTTATTGCCAAACGTATTTATTCTAACAACATATGTAACTCTAATAATTAATTACAGTTATACTAAGATGTCTTCTAAAAAAAATATCCCTCCCATTGTCGTTTCATTTCTCCTCCCCTTTAGCAAAGGGGAGGCCGAGAGGGGTTCCCTTTCCACTTTTAACTTTCTACTTATCTGGAGCTAACTTCCTATGAACACTGAATTTACCAAAATCAAAATCGTAGATGACCGCATCCATCTTGAATGGCAAGTCAGAAGAAATGATGATTCGTTTGATACCTTCTCTCTCGACTCTAAAGACAAGCCTGCTCCCTCTTTTTCTCTTAAATTACTCGATTTTCGCTCGTTCGTTAACGACATTTGCGATCTTCGACTCAATGAAACCGAGCTCCACACCCTCGAAATACGCGGACTCTCACTTTCCTATTCCGGCGACAAGCACATTATGGGCACGACAATAACCGCATTAAAAGCTTTACCTGGTAGGAATGCTCCTCTTGTCGTTAATACTCCTCATTTAATTGAGGACTATTACTCTGATAATGGTGATCCAAAATGCTTGCTCCCTCAAGATTTAGTAACCCTAATCTACGAGATTCAATTCGAAGCGGAGCATTTCATAAAAGGTTTTCGTTTGCAACTTAATCTTTTTGACGTAAGAAATAATTAACTATGAGAAAATTCGGAATGCTTAGTTCTCCATTCAGTCATTCATTTTCATTCATCCATTCTCAGCAGAAGGCTAATCAGCCTCTGGCTGAAACCATGCATTCATTCGGAGGTATTTTTGCATAACCTACTCTTCCACTACAAAACCACCTTCTTCGGTCTTATCTCTCTTTTCATCGGTGGTTACATCGGTTTCGTAAACGGCGACTGGATTACCGCTTCCCCTCTCATCTCCTCCGGTATCGGTCTCTGCATTGCTTCAGACGGAGATCGTCCGGAGAATATCAAATGAAAACTAATTTAAGCTATTATAGCAGGCGCACAGATTCGCACCGGCATGATAAATTTAAGATGTTGCGGTTAAGTTATAACAACAGCATTGAAGGTTGGGCTGCTGAAGCTAAATTCTGGGCGCTCAATGATATTATCGCTGAATCTGAAATGTGTCTGCTCGACTTACAGCAGCCTCGTAATAAAGCGCGGGTTGCGGTGGAATTAAATTTCACCCTCCCGGAACTCGATCACTTTCTTTCTACTCTTGTTTCTCCCGATGTTGAATTACTTTTTCAACCTTCTCCCGGTATTTTTTCTACTAAAAAAGTTCTTGCTGCTCTTTCAATTGTTTTAGCCGGTAGAGATAAAGCAAGAGAACGGAAGAAAAAGAATTCATCAAAAGATGAGTTTTCAAATCAAAGTTCGCACGAACTCGTAGAAAGTTCTCCCGAACTTTTGGGAAGTTCACACGAATTAATTAAAAGTTCACCGGAAAATATCTCTAACATTTCTGTTTCGCCTGTGTCGCTAAATAGTTCACCCGAACTTTATGAAAGTTCGCCCGAACTAATTAAAAGTTCACACGGAAAAAATATCTCTTCTACTCAAATTTTAGCCGATGAGCTTAAAAATAACCTTACGGAAAGAGTAAATCCAGTTCAAGAAACCGATTTAACTCCCGATTTTTCAACCTCAATTTGCAGTTCGCCCGAACCTTGCGAAAGTTCACCCGAACTTTTTCAAAGTTCGCCCGAACAAAACAACAAAGTAAAAGTAAAAGAAGTAAATGTAAAAGAAAGTAAATTTTTAAAAAGTAAAATAAACGTAAAAGTAAAAGTAAATCACTTTGAAGAATCTAGGTATTTACATCCTCCGTCACCCATCATCCATCAAAAATCTCCGCCACCCCCTTTTTACGTATTTGAAAATTTCTTTACCGATGCTTACGATTTTACTGATTTACGTTTACTCAAATCAAAAATCCCGGAGATTTTCAGCAAAATTTGTTCGCTTACGTTAACTACATCCGAAGTCTCACGGGTTTATAACATCCTCCTGCGAGCCGCTGCATTGGATATGGTTTTCAAAGCCAGAACTATGGTTGAGATGTTCAATGATTATTTAACCTTGCCTCCGGAGAAACGTAATATCCCCTATCTCTGCTCTCGTTTAGCCGGGAAGATCGATGATGCGCTGATCCTTTTCCGCGAAAAACAATCCGCAGCGCTGAAAGAAAATGAGAGATCTGAAACTCAGTTTTTCCTTTCCAATCCGGATGAAGATAATTCTATTCGCGGTATTATTAATTCACTCACAAAAGAAAAAACTTTTTCTTTAACCACCGACAGCTCATGATTTCTCCATTAACCAATCTTTTTGTTATCCACAAATATTATTTAACAAGGAAACCATTATGAGTAATTTAACTTCATGTAAAGCTTGTGCTGAACAGATCATTTTTCTTAAAACAAAAAATAATAAAACGATCCCGGTCAATTTTTCGTCTGTCTCTTCGGTAGAAAAAGAATTTGCTGCGATCGGAAAAGAATTTCCGTTTGTATATGGCAGACATATTTCCCACTTCGCAACCTGTACCGATTCAGATAAATTTAGAAAGTCCTCAAAGTCCTTCTTTCCACTTTCAACTTGCTACTTTTCACTTACTTCCATCAACTAACTCGAGGTTAAAATGTTTTCCGATTTATTATTCGAACACGAAATAATTAATTTTTCTTCAGCGGAAGTGTTACACGGAAATGCACTTGAAAATATCCCCGCAGCTCTATACCCCAACATCTTCCCCACTCTTCAAGTTCTGCAGAAGATCCGCACCGCTATTCAAACACCGGTGATAATTAATTCAACCTACCGGACAAAAGAACATAATTTGGCTGTTGGAGGAAAACCAAATTCCCTACATCTTGTTTTCAATGCTATTGATTTTAATGTCCCGGCTTTTTCACATTATGAATTGGTCCATCTCCATTCACAAATTTTAGCCCGTAAATTCGCTCATCTCTGCTTCTTTAATGAGCAGCCAATCATGCTCACCCCCAATCTCATGGGCATCGGTCTCTATAAAACCTTCATCCACATAGATACTCGCGGACTCCTCCACCGTCCTTCTCCAGCTCTTTGGTTAGGATAAAACAAAAAAGCCCTCCCTTTTTTTAAAAAGGGGAGGGTTTGCCTACCCGCCTCTGGCTGGGGGTGGGGGTTCACTCATAATTCTTTTATGCTTATATCATTCACCCTTCCAAATGAACCTTACTCGTTAGTCTTTCTCTGGCTATTTGGCAATTTTAATATTTTAGTATCTGGCCTTACACCACTACTAATCACAATACTCCTTTATCCAATCATATGCCTTGCTATCACCGAGTTTGCCTGCTTTATTCCAATCCAAATATGCGCCATTGTTATCACCAAGTAAATGTTTAGAAAGTCCACGACATAAATAGGCATCAGTAAGTTTAGGATTTATTCTAAGCGCTTTTGTACAATCTTTGATAGCATCCTTGTATTTTTTAACTTTAATTTTAACACGACCTCGTGCACAAAAAACCTCAGCGTCATTAGGGTAAATCTCTATTGCTTTGGTAAAATCTTGAATAGCTCCCTCATACTTCGAAAGTTTAACTTTAGCATTTCCGCGATTATAATAAACATTAGTCTTATTAGGATTAATCTCTATTGCCTTTGTAAAATCTTGAACTGCTCCATTGTAGTTTTTTAAGCTAAATTTGGCACTACCACGATTATTATAAGCCTCAGTCTCATTTGGATTAATTTCGATTGCTTTGGAAAAATCTTGGATGGCCCCTCTGCGATCCGAAAGGTAATATTTAACAGTTCCACGTTTATAATATGCCTTAGCAAAATTAGGGTCAAGCTCTATCGCTTTGTCATAATCTTGAAGGGCACTGTTGTAAATTGCCAGATTACGTTTCGCATTACCACGAAAATGGTAAGCCTCAGCATCATTAGGATTGATCCTTATTGCGTTTGTAAAATCTTGGATAGCTCCTTCATAAACTGAAAGTTCAAATTTAGCAATTCCACGGTTATAATAAGCCTTAGCATTATTTGGTTTAAGTTCAATTGCTTTGTTAAAATCTTGAATTGCTCCCGTATAGTCCGAGAGTTCAAATTTAGCAGTTCCACGATTATAATAAATATTAGTATCATTTGGTTTAAGCTCTATTGCTTTGTTAAAATCTTGGATAGCTCCTTCGAAGTCTGAAAGATAATATCTTGCATTACCACGTTTATAATATGCCTTAGCAAAATTAGGGTCAAGCTCTATCGCTTTACCATAATCTTGGATGGCTCCGTTGCAGTCTTCCAGATTACGTTTCGCATTACCGCGAACATGATAAGCCTTTACCGAATTCGGATCAATCTGTATGGCTTTGTTATAATCCTTTATAGCTCCGGAGTAATCTTCCTTCTCATATTTAGCATTGCCACTCTTTACAAGCTCTTCGGCTTTATTTTGTTTTCTCATACCATTATTCAGTAAAATTTTTTTTATATCTCAATTAATTGTATCTCCTATTACAGAAACATAGCTTAACCAATCAATCAAAAATGCCTCCATTTTTTCTAATACTTCGTCACTTGCATTCTCCGTAGTTACTGAGAACCTGACTTTATTAAAAAAACCATTATCGCTTCTTAAAAACAGAAACGAAAGTTCATTTTCGGTATCCCCATCTTAAAAACATCGATCGTAATTAAAAACGGCACTTAGAAATTTCGGTTCTTTTTCATTTTCAAAATAATAAGGTTCATTTACAAGTAGTTTTACATTTTGCAAACGCTTTACAGTTTCCATATCATAAATTACATTTATGCAATTCTCAAATTCAGATAACATTATTGAATCTTCGAGATTGTCCGGTACGGCTAACCCAGAATTATAAATGGTTAATGTAAAAAATCCATTATGTTCTCCTTCATATCTGAGTTGGACGTCACCCTCTTCATATTTTTCTACAAAATCAAAAAAATAATCCCCAATTTTTTCTGGTATGTTTTTTTGCACAGAAAGTTTTCGTATAAGATTCTCTGTCATAATTTATAACCTTAGCTATTTTCTTTCAATGTTTTTCTACAATGAATAACCACTGACCTTCACACCTAACTTAATTTGTATCTGTCCTGACCAAACTCTTATCCCCACGGCCATTCGTAGTATGCCATCTCCAGCTTTTTGGCAAAGTGACCTTCTGCCTTTTACATACCAGTATTTAAGTTAATCCCAATTTTCCTTTACCGACATGAAGATGAAAGATAATTAGCTCCGGTATCGTTTTCGCTTCTTGGCACAACTAATCCTTGAGACAACGAACACTATAACCGTTTGATGTACTACCACCGAAACCGATTTGACTATCACTATTGTATAGTTGAAAGTCGTGCTTGACACTAGCAACGTTAATCCATTCTGAAGAGCTCCAAAAGTTAGTGTTGATTCCTAAACCTCTGAAGGTACCGTCATAATCGCTGCTACCTGCTAAAAGTGCAGAAAATCCGCTTGTGTTTGTTCCAACTCCGTTCCCACTACCTTGTCCTACTGCTTTTAACGCGTTAGAATTATTGCTTACAGCTACTGCTAATGTTTCAAACTCTGTATACGTAGGTATGTGCCAACCGTTTGGACAAATACCTCTAGTTCCTTCCGTTGTACTATATTGCATTATCTCATTCCACTGATATAAACCACCATAAGTACTGCAATTATTTGGATTATCATTATAACAATATTTTTCTATATTATTATTCTCTGTCTGATCTTCACTGCTGTTTATTCTTGTCCCAACATTAAGGTTTTCTTTCAACCAGCACTGATAAGCAATTTCCACAGTATTGTATGTTTGCCCTGAATAACCTACACTTATAATTCCCTGACATGGTGTTGCGTCTGTAATTGTAAACGACCAAATAGTTGACCAGTTTGATATCCCAGTTGTCCCTTCTGCATATACTCGCCAATAATATTTAGTTGAATTTTTTAAGCCTATTACCTGCTTGCTTGTCCCTACAATTTGATACTGATTATAAACATAATCGGCAAACACACTACTTGTTGATACCTGCAATCCATACCTTGAGGCACCGTTCACTGAATTCCAACTAAATGTTGGAGATGTTGAATTAATCGTTGCCGCATTTGATGGAGAAGTTAAAACAGGTGGATTCAATGGATATGTTTCAGTCGTGAATTTCCATACAGGTCCATTTGTTATATTATTATTGTTTGCATATTCAGCACAAACTTGCCAATAATATGTTGTGTTTTCTGATAAAGTAGAAATATAATAACTCGTAGTAGTTTGTAACGATGAAATTTTAGTAGTAGGTGGATTACTTTTTCCCAAATAAACATCGTAATAAATTTGTTCGTTAGCAGGGTTGGTAATACTCCAGGCTAGATTTACTTCTACGGGCTGATTTATTGCATTGTTATCCGGATTTATAACATCTATTTGGCTTAAATTAATTAAGTAATGGTCAGGTAAAAAGAGTTCTTCATCTTTACAACCTAAGCAGAATAATAAACTAATAGCAAAAGTTAAAAGGATAATGCAATTTTTTATCATATAGTTTTGTTTGAATATATTTAGAATCGTCTACTCTTTACTTATACCACAATTCATAATTATTAGAATTTTTCATAATTTTAAATAAATGTCAAATGAAAGCTATTCAACCTCGAATCGCATATTTTGCTCAACCTTTTAAGTACTTTATTCAGTTTATTCACTTTATTGTTCACCACAATCCACCATCACGAAAAAACACACTCTGAAATATGCCTTCTATATTTTTCTCGCTTATTGGTACAACTAATCCTTTAGGCACCGAATACTATAACCGTGGTCCTTGGAGTAATTGGCCATGTAGACATCACTATCATTGAACCACAAGTACAAGTTGTAGACGTTCGTTGCATAACCCTCTGTAGAACTCCAAAAGAAAGTGTAATATCCTAAATGGTCGAAGATACCATTGTAGTTGCGGCTACCCGCCAGCAAGGCAGAGAAGCCACTTGTGTTCGTACCTACTCCATTTCCGGTTCCTTGGTCTTCTCTTTTTAATTTGTTTCCATCATGGCCAACTGCATCCAATAATATTATGAACTCATCATAAGTGGGAATATGCCAACCAACGGGGCATATACCTTGCGCTCTAGGGGTGGTGCTGTATGCCATCGCTTCATTCCAATCATACAACCCACCATAAGTTGCACAATTAGCTTCATTATTATTATAACAGTACTTTTCTATTGTTCCATTGTTACTTGGGTTTACACTACCATTTATTCTTGTGCCAACATTAAGGTTTTCTTTCAACCAGCACTGATAAGCAGTTTCCACAGTATTGTATGTTTGACCTGAATAACTTATGCTTGTAATTCCCTGACATGGCGTTGTTGCTATCAGAAGAATACTCGAGTACTCCTCTGGCGGATTAAGTTCATCGCACCCGGTAAACAAAATTAAACCGGAGAGAAAAAGTAATATGACAATATTATATGTGTTTTTTTCCATATAATAAAAATATAAAAGATTATCCTTGGTGTTTAAAAAAGAGTTCATAATTTTACCTAACAGTTAAGAATTGACTTAAGGGGTCATTCGTTACACTGCTGCCATCTCTAACGCTTCGTACAGCTGTCAGTCATTTTTTAAGTACTAATCAGTTCTCCAATCTGTCCGTTGATGAATAGTCTATTCTAATTTATAATAAAAGAAATTACTAAAGATCAACTTTATTCTAAATATCGAGTCTAACTCTTCACACGATTGTATGTCAATTCCATCTTTTTGGTTTTAGAATTCATTAAATAGCCCTTAAAAATGGAAATATAGATGCAACCCATTTTCAAACGCATCATTCTTAAAAAAATTCGTATAGCCAAGAGTAATTGAAGCTCTGTCACCATAACGATATACAATATTGAAAAAAAGAGCCGGTTCGGTATGCTGTATACCACCACCAAGATGCTTGATTAATTCGCTTTCCCATCCTCCAGTCTCTACCGAAAGAGACGCTCTATGCACCATTACTCCAATAAATGGGAAAATTCTTTCACTAATTACAAATGGACAAAATCCCATCTTGGCCGTTATTATATAAAGTCTGAATATTTCTTTACCAGGATCACTTGTAAATTCCTCAGAGCCTTCTATATCTTCTGCTTTGATGGGTGAATCATAACATATATCAGCTTCAAAAAGAAATGGAAGGTAAGTGAAATTTAATCCGGCACCTATAAGAAAATCATTTTTAACAGATTTGTAAATGGGATACTTGGCTGCTGTCGACAATAAACTTGGATTTATTGTTTGTAAATTTGCAGAAAAAAATAAGTGAGCGCGTGATATTATTTGATTTAATCTTTCATTTCCAAAAGCCGTAAACCTAAAAAATCTACCTTCTGTTTTAATAATATTTATCTCTACAGTTTTAACCTCGGCATCTAAATAAAAGGATTGTTCATAGCTATCATACCCGTCCAAATCGCCCTCAATTTTATAATCACCCGGTGGAAGTTCAAAACTCCTAGTGATAGGTAGTATGCCTTTATATTCTCCGTTTAGCGTGATTCTTACTGAATTCATTCCAACAATATTTAACAGTCCATTTTTCTTTAATTTTATTGATTCTCGAAATGCTTCATCTTTAATAATTACAAAGCTTTTTTTTTCTTTTCTGTATTTATCCTTCTGGATTTCTAGAGTGTATTCCCCAGCATCAATTTCTTTAAGCAAAGGTGTTTCCCCGATATTTTTCCCATTTAAATATACAGTTGCTCCGGTAGGTACACTGTTTATATCCAGTGCCCCTTTGTAAGGTTCTAATTTAATTCTTCTATCAATCACCATTGGGTCATATAAACCTCTCACTTCAACGGTCTCAATATAATCTTTGAAATATTTCCTTTTTACTGTTATAATATGTTGGCCTTCCGCCATCTGAATAGGATCATTGTTTTTATAACTTACCGCATCAATAAATAGTTCATTAGCAGGGTTTGTATCCAATTTAAATATTCCAAACTTTGCTCTAAGTTTAACACTTAATCTTTCTTCTTTATTTTTTACTACAGTTATGATAGTATCTATGTTATAGTAACCTTCTTTTTCTAAAAGTATTTTGTAGGGTTCAGCAGTAACTCTTGAAAAATGATATGGAGTTCTCTCGTTGAAATCTGGTCTCCCATGTATAGTTATTTTAGCTCCTTCAGGGACTGAAGTTAAATAAAACTCCCCTAAATCCGTAATGAGTCTAGATGTTTTTTCAAAAATGCTGTACACAACTGCTCTTTTCGGTACTAAATCTGTAACCGTAATCCTTAAAGGCTCATATCCCTTTGATTCAACATTAAGAAGAACTGTCTTTTCATCCACTTTAACATATAATCTATATTCAAAGGAAGACTCAGTTTTCTTTTTTTCAACTTCATTTGCACCTGTAAATCTATCTTGATCAGGGAATGTTAACTCTAAAGGAGAATACACCAGAATAAGTGGGAGATTATTTCTTGTATTTAGTTTTTCATCTCTTGGTTTATAGTCCAATTCTTTAATTTGAGCAAATATATTAGAAATTAGACCATAAGAAATAATAAATGCAATTATAATAAATATTTTGTTTTTCATAAATCTATATTTGAATAATGAATACAAAGATTAATTCTTTAACTTCAGGAACCGTCACATGTATTATTTATCTTACTACATCAAAACTATTAAGTCCAAAAATTCCTTCTTTTGTTTGCTCTGCCCCCTCAGGCTGCCAGGTTCTAACATGAATAGTTGGGTTATTTTCGTCTTTAAAGTCAATCATAAGAAATAAATATCCAACATCTTTATACCCGGAAGTATTCCATAACTGCTTGAGATTAACTCCATATAGGTCGGGGTATTTAAGATCTTTTACAATTTTAATTTCATCAAAAACAATATTTACATATTTGTTATATTTAAATATTCGGTTTTTTAATGTCTCTATATATTCTTTTTTTGTTTGAGTTTGATATACTACTCGTATTTTCCCCAATTGATTCATTATGTCACTATGCTCTGATTTTATTATAGTGCCGGTAATTATTAGTGCATCATTACTGTATACTTTTTTCAGGAAGTCAATATCTTTTCTATTATAAGCTGTCCTTAAATTTTCAATAAACTCAAGAATGAATTCTCTTCTACTTATTTCACTAACAGTGGCACCCTCATTTTTTAATCTCTCATAATTATTTGATTGAAGTGAATAGCATATATTTTCGATTTTTCCAGTACTATTAAAAGTGAGACATATTTCGTAGTTGTCACTAGTATTATTTACCTCCTTTGATTTAGCTTCATTCTCACTAAAAACATCCTTAATAAAAACCGGTATATTGCGTATCTGATATTTTTTCTCTCTCTTCATCTGTAGAACTCTCTCAATTATTTGAGTCTCAGTGCATCTCAGTGGACTCGTTTCCCAAAGTGAATTAAGAATCTCCTTAGCTTTATCAGTCATTACATCGTTTCTTATTTCTGGTTTCCTATTCTGAAAAAAAGCCTCATTGATACCAGTTAATAATTCTGTAGCATTCCTCTGCATTTTATTAAGCAATACCTCATCAGATAAATCAGTTAACTTAACAACTGTTTTGAATCCATCTTGAGAATATGAGCTAGGACAGTAGAGTAGTAGAAAAAGACAACAGCCTAATATTATTTTACGATATACATTATCCATATTGCTACCATATCCTTAAATGTTGTTTGAAAATCTGTAACTATATTTTTTGTTAAATAATTATAAATAGCTTTATCCTTATGAACTAAATAAGCCTCCATTGTATTAACATCTGGATTCAATATTAAAATATCACATTTTTCAGGATCTGAAAAAGATTCTTTTTTTCCATATACAAGCTTTCCATTTCTTTTGTATTCATTCAGTAATGCAAGTAACTCATTGTTATCCTTTATTTCTCCTAATTTTTCGGTGACCATTTGATTGTAGCTATAATTCACACTTTCATCAGGCATGGTAGTTTTAGTTTTTCCCTCTTCTTTATATTTGTCAGTGGGTTTGTTCTCTTCCTTTTTTGATAACTCAATTCTATAATTCATGCTTTCGTTTTTCGGCTTCATCCTGCCCTTGTTGACAGTACTATCCAGCGACTCATTTTGCAAAATATTATTAGAGATGTTTATCTTCTCTTCCTTGATCTTATCTGTTGGGATCACTTCAATATAACCCATCTCTCTCAGTGTTTTCAATTGTTTTGTAACATTTGTCTTTTCGATAAAAGCTGTCACTCTAAATATTGAACCTCTCTTAAAAATAAGATACTCAATTCCTTCTAACTTAATAGATTTTAGATTGCTAATATTTCCATTGGAATTAAAATCATTAATTATTCTAATAATAAGATTTTCTTTCGCTAAAGTTTTCGCATCTTCTTCAGTATTAGCTTTCTCTTCTTCCCAATAATACTCGCCAGAGAGTTTGACTTTTTCTTCCTCCACCGGGTTACTCAATTGTTGCGCATTAATTCTTGAATAAAAAAGGGTAATTAAGAATAAAACAAATAAAGAAGTTTTGACAACATTGCTTTTCATTTAATAAGCACCTTATATTGTGTTTTTTGAGGTATATATTCCCCAAAGAGATTATCTATATTATTGGTTGGTATATTAGTCCGGAGCCCTATTGTTATAGTTTTATTTCTATCAAATAATGTATTCTTATCAACATCAATAACCATCATATGGATAACATTCAATTTGTTGTTGAGAATTATTACAATTGTTTTTAACCCATTCTCCGTTTTTTTTTCAATCCCCGTATAAAGTGTGCAATATTTTTTAAAGTACTCCATTAAGTCACAAAAATTCATCGTATAGTTTACTTGTTCATTACCATATATGTTATGATTTATATTTGCTCGTAAGTCATCGTTAAGCATAGGGAATTGAATTAAATTACATATACTTTCTTCAAAGTATCGCGGCTCAAAAACATAGTGTAATACCCCCTCTTGCATCTTTAGGTATAAACTATTGTTGATCTCTTTAATGACAAAGCTATCATTCTTCAAATAATAAATACTATCATTTTGAATAAGATCAGATATCAAAATATTGTTTGTTAAAGGTTTCTCTTTCCGCACTTGCTCAATATCAGAATGAATATTTTCAAGCTGCTCTATAATCTCTTCATCCAATTCCTTTTTATCCATCCCCCTAACTAATGTATTAGTTGCTGGAAAAGAAAACTTAACAGATTCATCACTAACATTATTCCAACTGATCTTATAACGCAAACTATCTCTTTTCAACTTGAAATCGCATTTACTATTCATTATTGAATAGACTTTCTGCAGCATTTTCTTACTATTGACTGAATTATTATTTAACAGTATTTCAAGATTATTTTCATGCAACTTTTGAATCAAAGAGTTATCATCGTGGATCAATAAAAGTTCAAGTGTTTTTCTTTCAATGAAACGAGAAATATCTTCTGATTCGAAAAGAGGTCTAATTGTAGAGTCAATAATTGCTATGCCTATATCTTCAATCCTGTTGCCATTTAGATAATAATTTAAATTGACGTAATGAGAATTAATTATCCTATTCGTTCTAAGGGCATATGTATTTCTAGATAAAGAGTCATTGGGGTAATACCTGCAATCGGAAGGAAGAATTTCAAATAAATTTTCTAAATACTTTGATGCAAAAGTTATCTGCCCTTCAGATTCAATGCTTAAAAATAATCCTATTATCAGATATAAAATTATTTTTACCATAAATTTTAATTTTTTTATTGCCCAATGATAATAGTTTCTTTAAACTTTCCATTATGTTCGTAAAGTTTCCCGGCACTAAAACTACCTTCATTCCAACTTCCTTTTAAAACATCACCTGCGTCGGCAAATCTTTGATTCAAACCTTTCGCGGAGATAATATGTCTTGTAGCAAAATAATACGTACCTACACCATGCATCAATCCATTTTTTTGTTCTCCGACATATTTGTCACCATTTGGAAACACTATAGTTCCCAGCCCTGGAGGTGGAGGTGGAGGTTTGGGCCCAACCCCCAACTGATTAATCTTTTCTTTCAAATCAGTAAGTTTCTTATCTAATTTCAATATTTCATCATCTAAATATTTTTTTTGTTTCTCCCGTTCATTGGTTTCCAACTGTTTAATCAAGCCATCAGCTATTTTAATCAGATCATCACATTTTGCAATCAAAGCATCATAACCTTTTTGAGTAACAATTTTATTACCTACAGGTAATTCTTCGATCGAGGTTTTTATTGAACCTATTTTTTGATTGTAATCTTGCGCAAGTGGATCTTCGCCTAAATTGGGTTTAAACAAGATAATAATTGGGATCAGATTATCTTTTTTATTATTACATAAATTATCTGCAATTACGGTTCGGAGTTCTTGTACAGTTGAATAGCTTTCGCTTTGATATTTTGTATTTCCTAAATCGGGCTCCGTATAAAAATAAACTTTTGCTTTTTTATTTTTATTCAAGTAAGATGTCAATTGAGTTTGATCAACTTGGTTTGAGCTCTCAGATAAAAGATAGTCGTCAGGAATAAAATTATTAAAATTATCCTCAACATTTTGAGCTATGCCGGCAAATGTTTTCCCTTGAATGCTTTCGAATATATTATTTAGGGAATTTGCGTCCCATGTATTTATTAAAACACTCTTTTTTTCGTCACCGCCTAGTCGAATTATTTTTACACTTTTACTAACAAAAGCAATTGTTGGACAACTACTTGATCTAAAGGGTAAACAAATTTCTATAAGTTCTTCTTTATAACTTTCATCATATTTACTATTTAAAACAATAGTTAATGAAATATCAGTAATCTGGCTTGGATTTTCATCAGGTAAATCCTTATACTCTTTATTTCCACATCCGTATGAAAATGAAAAAATAAAAATAATCCCAATAATTTTTATCATATTTCTTATATAAAGTATATTTTTCATCCTCTCACCCTTGACTTTTTTCGTTTTTGTTTTTTCCAGTTTTATCTTTCGAGTCTTCTGTTTCTAGTTCTGAAACGGGAGAGGGATTCGCATTTAATATTTCCAATTGAGCCCTCAACCCTGCTTGTCCAATTATATTTTTATACCTCTCTCCACTTTCTCCTGCTTTATCTTTAAATGCCCTTAAATCATCATCAAATAATATTCCGTAAGTCATAAAATAATAGTTGCCACTATCCTTTTGTATTTTATGGTTCCGTACTGGTGAAATAGATATACCTTCAGGTTTGACAACCCCACCTGGTGAAACAAAACTTGTGTCCATCTCCGGTATCAGATATTTGCGATGTTCATCTATATGGCAATATCCATTAACTTTATTCTCCCACATATTATAATCATCCCTTAGATACTTCATTAGTTTTATAGCTGCAAAATAATAGCCGGTTCTTCTTATATGGTAATACGCTACAACGCAATATGAAACCAGTATAACTGCAGTTAAGGGATTCATTATAAACCTTTGTAAAGTAAAAAATAATCCGACTTTTATCAGAGCGACTACAATAATACCAGTTTTCCATAAAGACAATATTAAACTATTATGTTTGATCTTTTGTTCATATGTTGCTCTCATATGAATATCATTATTAGCCTTAAGTTGGTTTTCATTTAAACAAATTTCCTTTTGACGTGCATGTCCATGAATGGCACAAACTAAATCTAAAGTTAATAGAGTAAATGCCGAACCGATTCCATAAAGAATAAATTTAAATTGCGGGAACATAAAACATAATCCTACCACTTCAAGGAATATAGCAATGAAAAATCCTTTTTTGTCATCAGGAAATTGATCTAGACTAAATAGACCCGGGAAATCATTACCGGTTTTTATTTTACTGTGTCGAACACTAAGCCATAATTCTTTCGTATTGGTTGAAGGTTCAAATTTCTCTTTTGGATCGATGCTGTTAATGAAATTTTCCGGTTGAAAATTTCTAATGTGTTTTTTAAAGATTGCCATTTTAACCTCTTTTATTTTTAATAATTTTATGCTCAAATAATGTGGAAAACTCTACCCATGAATTAATTATCGCTCTATGCTTTAATCCCTTGTCCATAGATGGGGGCTAACATTTTACAGTCCGTTCCACCTAGTCCGATAATTAATTGGTTATTCATGTTCATCATCAGTTTATGTATTTATTATAATATTCATTAAATTTCTAAAAAACAAGAAAAGAAAATGGAGAGAGAGATTAAAGAAACATACATATAAGAAGATAATAGATATCTCATTTTGTTTTCTTTAATCTTGTCCTTATAAAATAAAGTAAATAATAAACTATTTATTTTTCGGAGATTTTTTTCTATAACTGAAAAAAGTGGCAAAGAATAAAATCTTTTTTGAGATCTTTTTGTGGGTCTTTTACTATTTCTTAAACTGAATTCCAAGTAACTATTCCCTTACTTATTTATCTATGTTTAATTGATAATTGCAAACTAAAATTATTTATTTGTTTTTACAAGAAATAAAATAAAAATTAATTTAGAACAACTTTCACGCCAATCTCCCTTCACCTCAAAACCCCATGTTCTTACAGTTCCGTCCCGTGCAACCTGTAATGAGCGCAATAGAACTGGTCATGTCAAACTGCCTGTGGTGAGTGAAGTCGAAACTGTAGAAGTATTGCTTCGCGCTTTTGTTCTTCTTCTAAGCCTCTGGCTTATCGTTTTATCTGGAACACTTCTCTTCTCTCCGTGTTATTTAAATTAATGTAAAAAGCAACAGGTATGCATGTTGTTTAAAGTTTTTATTTTGTTTTGCGTACCCTTTGCTTTTTACTGAAACACAAATGCACCTTAAACCCTTTTTTTGTCTGCTTCGTTCCAAGTCTCTGGTATCGCAAAAAAAATGTTTTAAGTGCTGAAGACAAATTAACCCAAACAGTGTTCAGTTCTAAGCCAAAGGCTTATCATAAACTTTCAGTTCGCAAAGCATCCCGACAAAGTCGGGATGCTTCGCTCATAACTAATGTAAAAATAAAAATGTTTTTTAGGTAGTATTAACTTTTCTTGTTGATTAAAAAACCATTTTATTTTTACTGAACTCTAATCACAATTGCAACCTATTGGAACAATAAGTTGCTGGAAGACTAAACCCAAATCCACACACTGTAAAAAGCCACGTGCTTTGAACTGCTATCTCTTTTCTCTCCTTCCACAATTGACCAATGACTATTGACAACTGACCACTACTCAAAGCCCAGCTTTTTCCCGAAACTAATCTCCATAACAGAATTACACTTTCAGTTTAAAACAACTTTCAATAAAAAGGTTTTGGTTCTAAGCCGAAGGCTTATCAAACCAATGCACATAGTGCTGCTTCTTTAATCCAAACAGAACCGCACTTTTTATTTTTTAACCCAAACTAAAACATTGCCCACCCCTAAAAAGACAAGTTGCCGCCGCCGGGAAGACAGTGTAAAGGCAAAACTTAGCGCCATATTTTTTCTGATTGCTCCACTTTCACCCGCCTCCGGCGGGCTTCGTTCCGCTTTCCTTTGTAACCGGCACTCATTTTCACCTTTACACCAATGCGGCGGAAAAAGCAATTTTGATTTTTACGGGGTGGGCAAGTTTTTTACAGCGCATAGCGCAAAAACCAAAACACATAAAAAATTACGGTGCAATTATGGTTAAAAAAGTTCTTCTTAAACACAAAAACAAACACGGTTTGTTTTTTCTTGTTTCGCTTACTTATTACCGTGGCTCGCATACTCTCTTTTCTGTGCAGTGGTTCAACCCCGCCGGGCATTTTCGCGCTCTTCGGTTTACTTCTTTTTCTGCGGCAAGGCAGTTCTTCCTTCTCGCTACTTCTACTAAAATAAAAGTTAAACAACTCAAACTAAACTTAAATTAAAGGTGGTCTTATGTTACATCCGTTTAATCGTTCGCTTTACTTTTTTTTCCGCTCGCATTTTATCCCCGCTTCCGTTGCTTTGCGCCTCGCTAAAAAAGGGGGTGCAAAATGAAACGAATCAAATCGCTATCATCCGCAGCTCTTCGGCTCGGCTGTTCTTATTATGGTTTAAATCCGGTTCTCAATAATCGGGATGAAATTGTTTTTGTGTTCAGGTCCCTTTCCTGGTGTGCTTTTGCTTCTTATCTGCTCTCGCATAAAATCCCTTTCCATACCGGGTGTAAAAATAATTTCTACTCCGTTTATGTACCGGTTCTTTTGCTCCGGGTTTATGGTTCTAAAAAAATACTTTTTAAAAATATGTTCCAACTTTTTAAATCTTTTTTTGCCTTCGCAAATTTTGGCTATGATAAAAATTGGGAGGTTGCGGAGGTAAACAGTTTGCAACGCAATCAAAACGCCGCTTCTCTCTGCTCTACTCAGTGGGGTAAAAAATTATGGTATGAAAATAATTTATTGCAAGCGAGGTAAAAGATGGAGGATATTAAATCTCTTACTTCGCTTTATGATTCGCTTCGATCGGCTTACGAAAAAATAAAAGGTCTCTTTTATTCTATGCCTGTGGAGAAACAAAAACTTTATTCTGCTACTACTATTAAAACTCTTTCTGATTTAAATCAGCAAATACAATTTTTAGAAAACATTATCAATCTAAAATCAATCAATAACTAAAAGGAGTTCTTAACATGAAAACTTTATCTGAACAAGAAAAAATTGAATATAGGGAAAAGAAAAAATCCCGCATTCAAGCGATTAGAAAAACTCTTTCCGAAATGACGGAAGAACAACGAACGGAGCTCATAGAAAAGTTCGGAATCGTTGTTACCATCGAGGGGCATCCCTTAACCCCTCATAATACTTGTTTCCTTTATGCTCAAACGGAAAAACCCATTACTGTAGTTGGCGGCTTTCAACAATGGAAGAAAGCCGGAAGAACGGTTAAAAAAGGTGAACACTCACTTTTAATCTTCGTTCCTTCTATCAAAGAAAAAGAAGAACAACCGGCAAATGAAGAAAATGTTTTTTTCTTTACTGCCAATGTTTTTGATATTACCCAAACTGAACCAATAGCACAAAGTGAAGCGGCTTAATTGCCGCTTCTTTTATTTACTTCTTAAAACTTGGAGCATTTATGGAATTAAATATTATTCAATCGGCAAAACCCGATTTCAATAACGATAAAGATTTTTTCGTTAGGCAAACGAAAGAGTTTCTCAATCC
>JALNWB010000033.1 GCA_023231105.1 Ignavibacteriaceae bacterium
TTATCGGTTTTCCCCTGCCTTTCATAGATTTCAGCTAAATTTGCGAATGCATCTCTAAGAATAAACTTTATTGATGATTTTTCACCGATTACAACGCTCTTTTCAAAATTTTCTTGTGCCTCAACAAGGTTATTTCCTAACAAAAATGTTTGACCTAATCCCTTATAAGCGCGGGCTATCCTCATAGGAATATTTTCGCTAATCGCAATTTTTAACATTTGGGTGAAGTAAATTTTTGCGTTCTTCCAATCCTTTATATCCAAATAAAAATTGCCTAATCCTTGGTATGCCAAAGCTGTACCAATAGTGTCATTACCGGCTTGATAAATATCTAAGGATTTCTTCAAATAAAATAACGCAGAATCTTTGTTGACAGGACTAAAAGCCGTTCCTAAACAATTGTAAACATAGCCGATAGTCTGTACAAGTTTTGAAGCATTAGCATACGGCAGACTTTCTCTATAATATTCAATAGCTTTTTCATTTTGAGCTGTTTCATTAAAAACTAAACCAATGTTACAGAGACATCGCGCTACTCCATTATTATTCTTTTCTTCCTTTTGCAATTCCAAAGAACGGAGATAATGATCCAGCGCTTTATCATATAATGACCAATTGTAAAAAACCGTTCCTAGATTATTGTAGGTTGTCGCACGATGCATTTTATTCGGAAGTTTATTCCTGATTACCAGGGCTTTTTCAAAGTAATAAACAGCGCTGTCGTAATTGGATATAAGCCAATAAACATATCCGGTAAAATTGAGTGAAGACCCCAAGCCTACTGAATCATTTGACGCAGTTCGAATTACAATGGATCGCTTTAATGCAACTATCGCTTCTTCCCTTTTCTTTAAATCGAAATAAGTACTCCCGATATTATAATAAGCATCTCCTAAAGCGTATTGGTCATTCAGCTGTTCGCTGACTTTAACAGCCTCAGAATATTTTCCCAAGGCTTCATCAAACCGACCTTTTGAATAGAAATAATTTCCTTTTAGAGAAATGGATTTAGTTATTCCCTTTTTATAATCTATTTGTTTTGAAATCTTGTAGAGCGAATCGACTAATTGAAGATACCCGTTTGCATCAACGGGAGTTTGTTCTACTACTTTTAGAAATGTTTCAGCATATTTTTTTTGATCCGGTTTCTTTGTTTTTTCGCATCCGAAGAAAGGAATGATCAACAAAAATAAAGTGAAATTAATTAAGTAAAATTTAAACGTCTGTTTTATTAACAATTTATAAAGCATTAAAAGTTATGGATTTGCATTTGTATTGTAATATTAAATAATATGACCGTGTATTAAATTAATCAAACCGAAGGGAATATTCTCAAAGAATTTAACGATAAGAGGATTTTTTTGATCCTAAAGATTTAAACAGCATGAGAAAAGCACTAAAAAATTACGAATCTTTCTCCCATCCCATTTATGATTAGATACTTAAGAAAGATATTTTCACTATTTCCCAACGAAGTGATGTTTGTTTTGGGCTGATGAATTTTTGCATCAATAAAAAAAAGGATATTATTTTTTCCATTTCCCTCCATAGACTATTTTTACACTGCTACTATGTGAAGTTCTTTATTTGATTTTACTCAATAATTTTCTATTAACTAAAAACAAGGTTATATGGGAAGAATTACATGGTTAAAATTATCTCTTTCCTTCTGGTAATAAATATTTGTCTATACGGACAATATTTTAATAAATCACATTTTGATTTACCCACATGGCAACTTTTGTCAAAACCATCTCAGGAAAATTTCTACTTTGCACATATAATAAATGGAAACAAAATTTTTATATGCGGCAATTCTATTTACAAACTTCAAAACAATAAACTTATCCCTATTGATGAAGCACAGTTCATTAACACAGTCGATTTAATAAAATTTTTTAGTGAAAATAATTTCTGGTGCGTAAAATCGAAAAGCACTTTTGGTACAGAACTTCTTCATTTCAAAAAAAATAATTGGGGAATTATTAGTCATCCATTAGCCAATAAAATTAGTGCCTTCGATATTGACGAAAACGGCGTTGGCTGGTATGGCGGTTATAAAGAAATTGCTTTTTTCAACGGGGAGCGTTGGAAGTTCATTCCATACCCTAATAATTATAGTACAATAAAAACACTAAAGGGGAATAAAGAAAATAAAGTTTGGGTATTAACCATCGATAAAAAATTATTTTATTTCAATGGCAAGTCATGGTGGGAAGAGTTAAAAAATAAATCCATAAATTTTATTTTCTTTCAAAACATTAATTCCGGCTATGCTTTAGCGGGAGGTTCACTTTACAAGTATGAAAATGCAGGATGGATGTTACATTCTTCTTCACCTTTACTCAAAGATATTTTCAAACTGTCTATTCTTTCTGATCAGGAAATTTGGGGAATTGGTAATCCATGTAAAATCGTTTCTTTCAGAAATGGTAAATGGGAAGAAATTATTTCTCCAACTTCGGAAAGTTTAATTGATTTAAAAATGTATTCTTCATCTGAAGGCATCATCGTAGGTTACAATGGAACCATTATTAGATACACAAAAGAGATAATCCGTTCTAAGAAAATTCCAAAATTCGATTTTTACATTCATAGAATGTTGAATATAGAAACCGAAACCAACAACGAGTACGGTGTTTCAATTGAAGATTTTAATAATGACGGACTGAAAGATATTTACGCAGTGTGTATTTCTGAACCCAACAGATTGTTTATCAATAAATCCTCTTTCAATAAAAACAAACTGAGTTCTTTAGCATTTGATGATGAGTCAACTTTAAGAAATATTAACGGATTAACCGGATATCGCAATAGTATTTCAATAAACACAACTCATATTGGCTTAGGGATTGCTGATGTGAATAATGATGGAAACCAGGATATTTATTTAACCAATCTTTCCGGAAAGAATTTACTTTACCTCAATGACGGCAAAGGATATTTTAGAAATGTTTCTGATCAGTCAAATCGCGCCACTGATATAAATGGTAGATGGAATTCAGCAATCTTTGGTGATGTGAATAACGACGGATATATCGATTTATTTGTAACAAATGAAGAAAGTTCAAACAGACTCTATTTAAATGACGGTAATGGATATTTTAACGATATAACAACTTCATCAGGCTTATTATCTGAAGGCGGCGGGATGGGAGCTGTGTTTGGCGATTACAACAATGATGGGAAATTGGATTTGTTCGTGGCTAACTGGTCTAAGAAAAATTTGTTATATAAAAATGTTTCGGAAAATAAATCTAAAGTCAAATTTGTAGAAATTGCTTCTAAAGCAGGAGTAACCGGTGAGATATATACAAAAAGTAACGCTGCTGTTTTTGCTGATTATGATAACGATGGTAAATTAGATTTGTTTGTGACAAATAGAAAAGCATCAAACGAATTATATAAAAATATTGGCAATGACAAATTCCAAAATGTTACGAAAGACGTTATTGGGTTGGATTCACTTTTAAGTTATGGAGCTATGTTCGCTGATTTTGATCAGGATGGATTTCAGGATTTAGTTGTCGCCAATATTGGCAAAATAACTTTATATAAAAATATTGAGAGTAAAAAATTTGAACTCGTAGATATTCCTCAAAATTATTTAATTGATGCTTACATGACCGGTTCAGCTTTCGGTGATATTGATAATGATGGCGATTTGGATTTTTATGTTGCCAATTATATTAATGGAGAAAGCAAACTTTATGTTAACAAACTTAATAAAAATAATTTCCTCTCGGTTAAGCTGATAGGTTCATCAAGTAATAGGGATGCTATTGGTGCTAAACTCTGGCTTTATAAAAGCAATCACATTAATGAAAAAAACTTTTTAATCGGTTATAGAGAAATAAACAGCGGTTCAGGATATATGTCTTCCAATTCAAAAGAAGTTCATTTTGGAGTTGGTGAAAATTTATTTCTGGATTTGGTTGTTTACTTCCCTAAATCAAATATTAAAAAGATACTTAAAAATATAAAGCAGGGAAGTTTTTTAATAATTCACGAAGAAAATCTCCCGAATGAAATTTCTGCTTCAATATTTCGATTAACAAAACGATTTTTATTTGATCCTGAATTAAAAAAAGAAGTTCTAAAATTTATTTTTGTTTTTGTTTTGATTTTGGTTTCATCCTTTTGGGGAAATAAAAGATATAAATGGATTTTCCGAAATCAATTGGGTTATTATGCTCCATTAATAAGTATATATCTGATATGGATTTATTTTTTTGTATATGATAAGATTCTGCTGAATTTATTGTTGCCTTTGTTTTTTGTTTTTGTTTATTTGATTGTTGTTCACTTAATTTATGACAGAGTTATTCTTGCTGCCCGGTTTAGGAACGAACAAGAAGCTGAAAGAAAAAGAATCGCTAGGGATTTGCACGATGATCTTGCAGCCACTATCAGCAGTACATCAATATATACCGATATTCTTTTGACAACTCTTAAACATCAATCAAATCAATCTAATTTACTTTTGAATAAAATTAAGTCTTTACTTGCCGATGCTACTAATGCTGTTTCCGATTTAATCTGGTCAACATCTTCTGCTTATGATAATCTTCAGGATTTGATTACTAAAATTAATAGTATGACTTCAGATATTTGCAAGACAGCAAATATAAGTTTTTCTTTTTTTCAAGATGAAGAAATTGAAAACCTACCGGTTCGTGAAAATGTACGTAAAAATATTTATCTGATATTTAAAGAAGCATTAAATAATTCATTAAAACATTCAAACCCGACTAAAATTATTTTGAGAGCAAAGAAAGAAAATGATAATTTAGTGTTGTCTTTAGATGATAATGGCTGTGGCTTTGAAGATATAATTATAGCAAATGATGAACAGAGTAAAAGACATCATGGGAATGGATTAGGTAATATGATTTGCCGAGCAAAAGATATAAACGGTGAATTAACAATTAATTCCCGGTTAAATATCGGAACAACTGTCACTCTGAAAATAAAAATGATGCATTTACATCATTGATAAATTAACTCAAATAACAAATATTTGAACAAAAAAATTTATACAGCAATGAGTATTAAAATCGCAATCGTTGAAGATCATAATGAATATAGAGAAAGCATAGCATTCATTTTTAATAACACTGAAGGATTTGAATGTACAGCAAAGTTTAGTTCTATGGAAGAAGCTTTGTCCGAACTTCCGAAAGCAGATGTTTTTCTGTTGGACATTAATCTTCCCGGTATTTCAGGTATAGAAGGAATTGGTAAGATTAAACAAAAGAGTCCTACTGCAAAAATTTTGATGCTTACCGTGCAGGAAGATAACAATACCATTTTTAACGCAATACTTTCAGGAGCCGATGGATATTTGCTGAAAAAGACTTCGCCTATTCGAATTCTGCAGGCTGTAGAAGATGTCTATGCTGGCGGTTATCCTATGACACCAATAACAGCCAGGCAAATACTCGATTTTTTTAAGAAAAATTTTTCTGTAACAAAAGAAGATGAAAAACTTACCGAAAGAGAAAAAGAAGTTCTTTCATTAATAGTACAAGGACGAACAAACGACGAAATATCCGAAAAACTATTTATTAGTTTAATCACTGTTAGAAACCATATCGCACATATCTACGAAAAACTTCATGTCCATTCAAAAGCACAGGCAGTTGCAAAAGCCATCCGCGAAAGAATAGTCTGAATAACAATCGGATCCAAAAACTAAAAAATGATGTAATTGCATCATTTATTTTGAAACGCGGCTGCCCCATATTTATAATAAAAAAAAGGAGATTTATCATGAAGAAGATAGTCCTATTTCTTTTGTTAATCGCAAATTTTTCGTTTTCCCAGTGGACAAAACTTACATCGAGTTTCTCATATGATATATATGCTGTTGATTTTGCAAATGAATTTGTAGGATACGCTGCAGGGCACAATGGAGCAATATTAAAAACGACAGACGGAGGTAGTTCATGGAATTTACTTAATTCCGGAACATTAAATACGCTTTACTGTATTCAATTTTTTGATCAATACACCGGTATTGCTGCCGGTTATAATGGAATAATAATTCAAACTACCGATGGTGGAAATAATTGGCAATCGATTACTTCTCCAACTAATGAAACGATAATTGCATTAAGTTTTGATGGGCTTAATTCGGGCTTTGCTCTTGCTCAATTTAGTTCGGTGTATAAAAGAAATAATACTCAATGGGATAAAATCGCTTTACCCGTCCCTTCAAATTTCTTTTTGACTAATATTTCATTTTCTCCTCAATTCACTAATATTGATAAACGATTTGGTATAATTGTTGGCGACCAAGGGATCATCCTCAAGAGTTTTGACAACGGCGCTACCTGGAGTGTACATAATCAATTTTTAACCGGTACTTTACTTGCTTCTGCAGTTGTTGATACTTTAAATACTTTTATTGGTGGAACGCCAATCTTTATTTATAAGTCATCAGACAAAGGCAATAATTGGCAATCTCAAACTAAACCTGGCTATCATCTAATAAGTAATTTCTCTTTTATCACCGATCAAATAGGAATGGCTAGTTGTTATGATGGGTTTATCTATGAAACTACCAACAACGGTGGTAACTGGATTGAGACCAGTTTAGGTGCATTAAATTTCTACGATATTGATTATGTAACAAAAAATTGCGCTTTTGCTGTAGGGGGAAGCGGAAGTATTTATAAATATTCAAATGGAACTCAGTCTGCGACAATTACAGTTACTGCCCCTAACGGTGGTGAAAATGTCACTGTTGGTTCTACGGCAACAATTAACTGGACAAGTTCAAATGTTTCAAATGTTAAGATCGAATATACTACAAACAACGGAAGCACTTGGCTCACTATTATCAGTTCTTATCCCGCCTCACTTGGAAGTTATATGGTAACTATATCCAACACACCCTCAACACAATGCAAAATTAAAATATCAGATGCAAGTAACGCTTCAATAAATGATATGAGTGACAATGTTTTTACCATTAGCACCGGGACAAGTTCGGGAGGTTTGATAGCTTACTATCCATTTAATGGAAACGCAAATGATGAAAGTGGAAACGGAAGAAACGGAGTTAACTATGGTGCTACGTTAACAACCGATAGATTTGGAAATCCGGATAAGGCATATCAATTCAATGGAACAAGCGATTATATTGATATTCCGGGGACAAATAATCTTCATCTTAATTCCGGTGGGCTAACCTTAGCTGCGTGGATTAATTTTACTGAATCAAATGAAATCCACGCAATAGTCAGCAAACATATTGCCGGATATGGAAATGGTTATTACATAATGGTGAGACCGGCAACAAAAATTGAATTTTTAGTCGATAGTGAATATGGTCTCCGGTCAAATGATTCATATAATGATGGAGCTTGGCATTTTGTCGTTGGAACATTTGACGGTTCAATGATGAAGATATATATAGACGGTGAATTAAAATCATCCCAAACTAAAACTTACTCATCTCTGAATGATTCAACTATTACTATCGGGAAACATCATGCAGGTGTTGCTACAGATTTCTTTAACGGAAAAATTGATGAGATAAGATTATTTGATAAAGCAATAAGTGAAGCTGAAGTTTTACAACTTTTTAATGACGGGATAAATCTTAATCAAGGATTGGTGGCTCATTACCCTTTTAACGGAAACGCAAACGATGAAAGCGGCAATAACAGGAATGGCATCAATTACGGCTCTACTTTAACAACAGATAGATTTGGAAACGCTAATAGCGCTTATACTTTTAATGGAACAAGTAATTATATAGACATTCCCGGTACAAACAACTTACATTTGAATTCCGGCGGATTTACTTTAGCCGCATGGATAAATTTTACCGAATCAAACGAAATGCATGCAATTATAGGAAAGCATATTTCAGGTTACGGAAACGGTTATTATTTAATGATTAGACCCGCAACAAATGTTGAGTTTTATACCGATAGTGAATACGGGCTTCGCTCTTCTGATGCCATCAACGATGGCAACTGGCATTTCCTTGCCGGTGTTTATAACGGTTTAACAATGAAATTATATGTTGATGGAATGATGAAAGCGACGCAACCTAAATCATATACAAATCTGAATGACTCAACTTTAATGATCGGTAAACATCATACAGGCGCTGCGGCGGATTTCTTCAATGGGAAAATTGACGACATAAGTATTTACAATAGACCGTTAACCGACCTAGAAATTTTAGCTTTGAATAATGAAAATCCGGTAAGAATAAAAGATGAAAAATCAAAAACCCCAAACTCATTTTCACTTGAACAGAATTATCCAAACCCGTTCAATCCTAATACGAAGATAAGCTATACAGTACCGAACGAAAGCCATGTTAAATTATCGGTATTCAATTTACTAGGTGAGTTAGTATCAATGCCGGTAAACGAAATAAAGCAAACGGGCAATTATACTATTGATTTTAATGCTGGAAACCTTAACTCGGGTATCTATTTTTATAGAATTGAAACATCCGGATTTATACAAGCAAAAAAAATGATTTTGCTCAAATAATCGTGATTGATTTTTAATTCTGCTTCAAAGCCGGAACAAAATTTTCGGCTTTTTTTTGTTATGGGATCAGATCAAATAAAAAATCTATTCTCCCATAACTTTCACGATCAATCTTTTTCTTCGTTGACCATCAAACTCCGCATAATAAATTTGCTGCCAGGGACCGAAATCAAGCTTACCATTTGTAACCGGTACAATAACTTCGTGATGAACCAATAAACTCTTTAAGTGGGCGTCGCCGTTATCTTCACCAGTTCTATGATGCAGATAATTTTGATTGAAAGGTGCAAGTTTTTCAAGCCATGAATCAATATCTTGAATAAGTCCATTCTCGGCATCATTCACATAAACACCGGCGGTAATGTGCATAGCAGAAACGAGAATCATCCCTTCTTTAATTCCACTTTTGTGTAAAATAGTTTCAACATCACTTGTAATGTTGATGTATTCGCGTTTCTTTTTTGTGTTGAACCAAAGATACTCGGTATAAGTTTTCATGTTGTAGATTACGCTGCTCTGAATTTTAATAAAAATGCTTTAATAAATTTATTTAAATCGCCATTCATTACTCCCTGTGTGTCGGAAGTTTCAACATCTGTCCGGTGATCTTTCACCATATTATACGGATGAAAAACGTACGAACGGATTTGACTTCCCCACTCAATTTTCATTTTTGTTTTTTCAATTTCATCAAGTTCAGCTTCTTGTTTTTCAACTTCTTTTTGATAGAGTTTTGATTTAAGAAGTTTCATCGCATTCATTTTATTTTGAGTTTGCGAACGTTCGCTTTGGCAAGCAGCCACAGTGTTGGTTGGAACGTGAGTTATTCGCACGGCTGTTTCAACTTTGTTAACGTTCTGTCCCCCTTTACCTCCGGAACGGTAAGTATCAATTCGTAAGTCTGCAGGATTAATTTCAATTTCAATTGTGTCATCAATTTCGGGAAAAACAAAAACAGAAGCGAAAGAAGTATGCCGCCTTTTATTTGCATCGAAGGGAGAAATTCTTACTAACCGATGGACGCCGTTTTCAGCTTTGAGATAGCCATAAGCATATTCGCCGGTAACTTCAATTGTTGCGCTTTTGATACCGGCGCCATCTCCATCTAGAACATCAAGCAAAGTCATCTTAAAATTATTTTGCTCACCGTACCGGAAATACATACGCATGAGCATATCAGCCCAATCTTGTGCTTCTGTTCCGCCCGCACCGGAATGGATATTAAGAATACAATTCCTATTGTCATCCTTCCCACTCAGCATACTTTTGAATTCGACTTCTTCAGTTGCTTTGAGTAGTTCATCTAATTCTTTTTGAATTTCGGAAGCAAAAGAATCATCTTCTTCAGCAGCGGCAAGTTCAATTAAATCATTTAAGTTGATTGCTTTTTTTTCGAGATTGCTCCAAAGGTCAGTCCAATCTTGCAGAATTTTTAATTGCTGTAAAATTTTTTGTGCGTTTTTTTGGTCATCCCAAAAGTTTTTACCTTCAGTCTTAGCTTTTAGTTCCGATACGAGTATTTCATTTTTATCTAAGTCAAAGATAACCTCGTAAATTGTCGATTCGTTTTCTGTAGTCGGCTAATGTTTTTAGTTCATCGTTGTACATTTAAATTTCCTTATTTTTCTCTAACGTATAATTTTGAGGTTCAATTGATTAGTGTTATCAATCCTCAACAATTCCTAATAATTAAACTTCAATTTCCATCCTCAACAAAGCTGCTGCAAGAGTTTTTCCTTGAGCATCAAGTTTAAGAGAAACCGTACCGCCACCGCCAAGTGTGTTGTGCAAAATAAAATTGAGAGCTTTTAAATTTGGAAGTTCATAACGCTCAACTTCACCGAAACAAATTCCGGTGAAATGCTTTTTTACTTTTTCGGCAGTTAAATATTTTTGAATGATTTCAAATCCTTTGTTGTCATAAGCGATAATTCCGACATTAGCGGCATCGCCTTTGTCTCCGCTTCTACCATGTGCGATATCTATTAATTTTATTTTCATAAACTTATCTTCTCCTTAGTTTTTCTTTGCAATTAAATTTCCAACATTTCAACTTTAGGTTCAACTAATTTTTTAGGAAGTAACGCAGGCCAATACGCAACCACTTCGTTCGGTTTTGGTCTTCCTCCGGCAAAGCCCGTAACACTCGGTGGACCGGTTAAAATAAGCGGCGCTATTTCTTTACCAAATCTTTCAACCGAATTATAATCATGTGAACGGACAGAAATACGCAACTGAATTTCATTAATTAAATCTTCATCAAGTTCCGGTGCAAGAGGTCCGTGGCAAGAATTATAACCAACAAATTCACTTCTGATTTCATCAAAAGAAAGATTTAAAAGTTCCAACCTTTTCCTCAAAATTTGATCGGCAGCTTTAGCCTTTGTTAAGGCTTTCGGCCATGAATAAGTTAAACTTCCGGATGCGGAAAATCCATCAGCATAAGAGCATGAGACTTTGTAAAATTCTGTTTCCGGTTTTCCGGTAATTCCAAATACCCGAACGCGGTTTTCACCGCTTTGTTTTAATTTGATTGAAGAAAAATCTGCGACACAATCGGGAGTAATATATTCTTCAGGATTTCCAATTTCATAAAGCAATTGTTCACTTACTGTTTCAACCGTAACTTTTCCGCCGAGTGATTCATGTTTTGTAATGATAAATTCTCCGGTGGGAAAAGCCTCACAAATTGGAAAACCGATTTCCGCAAAATTCGGAACTGATTCCCAATCGCCTAAAAAATTTCCTCCGGTTGATTGCGCACCGCATTCTAAAATATGTCCGGCAATTGTACCGGCTGAAAGGAGATTATACTCGTTTTGCTTCCAACCAAATTCATAAATCATCGGAGCTAAAGTCAATCCGGTATCAGTTGTTCTTCCGGTAATGACGACATCAGCACCATTTTTTAGTGCTTCAACAATTGGAAAAGCCCCAAAATAAACGTTGGCACTCAATAATCTCTCTTTCACCGTAAGAATTGATTCACCGGTTTCCATATTTTTTAGTTCGGAACCGTTTGCCAACATTTCATCAATTTTATCTTGAATATTATCACCAAGAACGATTCCGATCTTTAATCCTTTAATTCCCAAAGATTCAGCAACTTTAAGAACTGCTTTCCCACACGAGATCGGATTAACTCCACCGCCGTTTGTAATTATTTTAATTTTCTTTTCTTTACAAATAGGAAGAATCCTTTTCATCAGTTCTGGAATATCTTTGGCATATCCGAGCTCAGGATTTTTATTTTTTTGTTTTTGAAGGATCGACATGGTCACTTCGGCAAGATAATCCATAACCAGGTAATCGATGTCCCCTTTTGTAACTTGATAAAATGGAGCTTCGATAAGATCGCCCCAAAACCCCTGACCTGATGCAATTCTGATTTTATCTTTCATGACATATCTTTTATTTTGTTGAGAATTTCATTTTTAATCTTAACCAAATCTAACTCATTTTCGAAATCGAACCAATGAATCCGTTCATCTTTCCGAAACCAAGTTAACTGTCTTTTGGCATATCTTCGTGTATTTCTTTTTATTAACGAGATGGCTGTCTCAAGTGAAACTTCATTTTTTAAGTAAGCGATAATTTCTTTATATCCAACTGAGTTTAAAGAATTTAAAGTTTCACTATATCCTTTTGCTAAAATCGATTTAACCTCTTCCACCAGACCGTTTTTAATCATTTCATCGACTCGCGATTCAATTCTTTTATAAAGAATTTCCCGTTTCCAATTTAATCCGAACTGAAGAAAATTATAGTTCGTCCGTTGACGATTTTGTTTAGCGTGAAAATCTGTTATTGATTTTCCTGTAAGATAGAAAACTTCCAATGCTCTGATTACACGTTTCCAATTCTGCGGGAGCATCGTTTTCGCAGCATTTGAATCCACTTTTTCTAACTCATGATAAAGATAATCATTCCCAAATTTTTCTTTTTTAGAAAACAATTCTTCTCTTATTTCATCATCCGATTCGAGATCAACTATTCCATCAATCAAGGCTCTTACATACAAGCCGGAACCTCCGGTAACAATCGGTATCACTTTATTTTTAATGATGTTATCTATTTTTACCAGAGCTTGCTTCTCAAATGAACTTACATCAAAATTTTCATCCAATTCTAACGTATCGATAAAAGAATGTGGAATTTCTTTCAGTTCAAATTTGGAAGGTTTTGCGGTTCCAATGTCAATATATTTATAAACCTGTCGGCTGTCTGCAGAAATAATTTCAGACTTTAACTTCTTGGCAATACTGATCGATAAGTTTGATTTACCGGAGCAAGTTGGCCCGACAATTACGACTATTAACTTTCCCAACCTTCTCGTCCTATTAAAGGTACAAATGTAAATGATGGGATTTCTTTTTGGTTAAAAATATTTTCTTCTACTTTTGTGATAACTGTTAAAATCTGCGAACTTCTATCTCCAACAGGAATGACCAAATTACTGCCAACGACTAATTGTTTTTTTAATGAATTCGGAATGGATGGCGAACCGGCTGTAACAATAATCCCGTCGTAAGGTGCAAATTCTTCCCATCCGATTGTCCCGTCACCAAATTTCAGTAAAGCGTGAATACCCTTTTCATCAAACAACGCACGTGTTCTGGCATAGATGTCAAACTGTCTTTCAATACTAAAAACTTTCATCCCCATTTCAACTAAAATTGCTGCTTGATAGCCGGAACCGGTTCCAATTTCTAAAACTTTTGCCCCTTTTTGCAATTTTAATTCCTGCGTCATAAAAGCCACGGTAAAAGGTTGAGAAATAGTCTGACCAAATCCAATTGGTAAAGCCACATCACGGTATGCATGGGATTCAAGAGCCTTTGGCAAAAATAAATGACGTTCAACACGAAGAAACGCATCCAAAACCAGATTATCAGTAATTTTTCGCTCTTTTAATTTTTCAACTAATTCTTTTCGTTCTGATTCAAACATAAATATTTTTTATAATGATAAATTAAAATATAGATAATTCGCTAATTATTTCTATTTTTCTAAGTAAATAGTATTCAAAGGAGAAAGATTCATGCTTGACAGTGCTTTAGGCCCGCTAATAATTATGGTAATGCGTATATGCGATGTTACGATCGGAACTTTTCGTACCATTTTAGTTGTGCAAGGAAGAAGATATTTGGCAGGCTTAGCCGGATTTTTTGAAGTATTGATTTGGGTTTTTGCAATCAGAATTATTTTTCAGCACTTAGATAACATTGGTAATTTATTCGGATATGCCGTCGGGTTTAGTTTGGGAAATGTTCTTGGAATTACGCTTGAACAAAAAGTGGGACTCGGTTATTTGCAAGTAACTATCATTTCCAAATTTCTTACCGACAAAATAGTTTATGCATTGCGAAGATCAAAAATTGGAGCGACTATAATTCCGGGAGAAGGAGGTACTGGCGGAGTTGCCATAATTGTTTGTGTCGTTCCCAGAAAATTAAGGAAACAAACAATTCTGATTGTTGAATCGATTGATAAGGAAGCTTTTATAACCGTGCAGTCTTCTATACCTTACAGAGGATTTATCCACGGTTCGAGGAAGTGATATAGCTAACATTAATAGTATAAAGATTTTAGTATTATCAATCGTTAATTTTTGTATTATATTATCGATAATGAAATATAAAAAGAGGTGTTTCTATGCAGCAACTTTTAATTATTGGTGCTTTGATAATTTTGGGCAGTTTAGTTTTAACTTTCAACAGGTCAACGCAGAATGTTAATGCTAACAATCTCTTTAATATAGCTTTAATTGACGCAACGGCATCTGCTCAATCTTTAATTGAAGGAATTCAAACCAAAGCTTTTGACGAAAAAACTGTTTCAACAAACGTTTCATCTGCAAGCGAATTAACGACAACAGGATCGTTAGGACCCGACGTAGGCGAAACGGTAACAACGCAGTTTGATGATATTGATGATTATAAAAACTATACTGAAATAGACAGTTTTAAGCAATTTGGTGCATTTTCTTTATCAGTAGAAGTAAATTATGTACAAAAATATTCACCTGAAACAGTATCAAGCACCCCAACTTTTCTAAAAAAAGTTGATGTTACAGTCACTAATCCTTTTTTAGTACATTCTTTAACTCTTTCACGAATTATAAGTTACTAATATGAGCCAGATACTTGATATTCTCGGTTCCTTTATTACCGGCGCAACAATAATTTTGGTTATTATGAATCTAAATTTTCAAATAACTACATCGCAAAGAGAAAATTTCTTCAGCTCAATTTCTCAAACCGAAGTTGTTAATTTCGCAAATATAATTGAAAATGATATTTACAAAATTGGTTACCGGACTTCTACGGCTAACATTATTACTACTGCTGATTCCATTGCTATTCAATTTTATGCAGATATTGACAACGACACAACGGCCGAACAAGTTTATTACAATTTAGGAACTGCTTCTGAACTTTCCGGTACAACTAACCCGAGTGACCGACCAGTTTATAGAAAGGTTGGCACAGGAAATTCAAATTTAATCGGAACAGCGTATTCGATGCAAATTTCATATTACGATTCTATAGGAAATCAATTGCAATATTCCTCTTTAAGTAGTCAGTCTACAAGAAATAGAATAAAAAAAATCGGTATTGATTATGTTTTTGAATCTCCATACCCCGTTGATGGAAAATATCAGCGCGTTCAATGGAAAAAATTTATTAACCCAAGAAATTTAAACTAGAGGTTATCATGGGAAGAAGTGTATTAATTTATGTAATGGGAACTTTCATAATTTTATCCGTTGCATTGCTAAATGCGAACAAAACTGTTGATACTGCCGGTTCGCTATCTGTCCATTATATGAGCGATGCTCGAGCGAGAAATATTTGCAATAGTATGACAAGCATCCTGCTCTCTAGAATTGCTGATAGCACGGCATTGAGAATTGAAACACCGGAGACTACCACATTTATGGGAGGAACCGTTACTTATCAAGTTAATTCTGTTAATTCGATTGGAGATGTTCTAAACGATGATCATCAAGGCGATGACCACGGAGACGATCATGAAAGTGATGACCATGAAGATGATCATTCAGCGAATTTTAACTCTAAAACTTTCTCAAACGGCAACATACTTTTTTCTGCAAGTCTTTTAGGTGCATTTCCTTCTTTTAATGCATTTTTTAGTCCCGATGATGATCATGAAGAAGACGACCATAGTGATGATCATGAAAGCGATGACCATGAAAGCGATGACCATGAAGGTGATGATCATGATGGGGATGGCGATGGTAATTCCGATGTCAGCGATACATTGCAAATTGTTGTTTCAGCAACTTTTTCAAACAGCACAAAAACTTTAACCACTTATGTTGCCATTAATCCCCCTACCTCGACGTCAATACCCACGGCAATACAGGCTGGTGTCTCAACCAGAAATCCTGTTTCTACAAGTGGAACCATGAATGTTGATGGAAGAAATCATGATTTAAATGGCACTCTTGTTTCGGGAACTGGGACTTATGGTATTTGGACAACCTCAACTATTAACCAAAGTGGCAGTTCGGATATTGGAGGAACTTATAGCGGTACTGATTATGCCCCATCTAAGCCTGCAAACTCTAACGCAATAAAAGCTTCTGCAACTTATTCTTCTGGAAGTTATCCTGATACTCCTGACAAAGTTTTAGGAGGATCTGCCGGTGGATTTCCGGAAGGGACTTTAAAAAATATAGCTATTAGTGGTGCAAATGGCGGTCAGTATGTTACTAATCCATCAAGTTTAACCACTCCTTTTAGCGGGGTAACTTATGTAGAATTATCAAGCGGCAGTGACTGGCAGCCATCGAGTATTTCCGGTTCAGGAGTTCTTATCGTTCATAATGCAGCCGGTAATGCAATTATAAAGAATTTGAATTCAGGAACATTTAAAGGAATTATTATTGCCGACGATATTATTCATGTTCATGCTACTATCATTGGGGCAATAGTTGGTCTAAGCGCTTCTCCATCGGAAGGAAATTGTATAGGTAATGGAAATGGTTCAGTATTATATTCAACCGAAGCTATAAACCAATCTGTTGGCTTAGTGAGCGGTTCAACTGAGGGAAATTATGGCTTTGGAAAAACGAGGTTGAACATTATTGGTTGGTACGAGTAATATTTCTGCAATCAGATTTGGAAAAATTTTCTCATTCCTTTATATTGAGAAAGTTCTTTTGAAACTTTTCTGCGGGAATAGCTCAGTTGGTAGAGCGCAACCTTGCCAAGGTTGAAGTCGCGGGTTCGAGTCCCGTTTCCCGCTCATAAGCAAATCCACGAATGTGGATTTTATTTTTTTCAGCAAACAAATTGATTTATTGGCGCTGTACCCAAGCGGTCTAAGGGGAAGGTCTGCAAAACCTTTATTCGTCGGTTCGAATCCGACCGGCGCCTCAAAAAAACTCGAGATAAACTTGAGTTTTTTCATTTCTGAGGGGATAAAATGTTTCATGTTTATATTTTACGCAGTGAAAAAGATGAAAAACGATATGTCGGTTTTACCACAAATTTAGAACGAAGACTATCAGAACACCAAACCGGTTGTGTCACTTCCACTAAAAATTACAGACCACTTCAACTCATTCACTCTGAAGAATTTTTCAATAAATTAGAAACTGAACAAAGAGAAAAGTTTTTCAAATCCGGCAAAGGAAGAACTCAACTAAAAGAAATGGGATTATAAAACAAAATACACGGAAGGGCTGCAACCCGCCATTGGCGGGCGAATCCGAACGGCGCCTCAAAAAAAACTCGAAGATTTCGAGTTTTTTTATTTTGGAAGTACTTAACAGAAAAAAGTATTGTGAATTTTTACCTTCCCTGAACAATATCTCGAACTTTTTCCGTAATAGTTTTAAAGTCAATTTTACCACTCCCCAATTTTGGCATCTCCTGCATAACAACAAACTTAGAAGGTATTGCAATACTTGGAAGCTGTTCCGACATTTTGCTAAGAGTAGCTTTTTCATCAATCTGTTGAGTTATCGCAGCAACTATACGAGCACCACGGATTGCATCAGGGACTTCAACAACACAGCATTCTACATCAGGCGGTAATAATTTTTCGAGAACATCTTCAACTTTTATTAAAGAAACCATCTCCCCTCCTATTTTGAGAAATCTCTTTAATCTTCCTACATGCCATAGATAACCGTCTGCATCTTTATAACCCATATCTCCGGTATCATACCAACCATGGCGGATACTTAACGATGTTTGTTCAAAATCATCAAAATATCCTTTCATAACATTATCACCTTTTACAAGAATTTTCCCAATTTCTCCAACTTTACAAGGCTCGCCGGTTTCATAATTTTCTGTCATAACTTCTACTCCATCAATCGGGCGACCTACACTTCCGGGCCTGTTATTTTCTAAAGTATTAACAGTGATTGCAGGACTTGTTTCTGTAGCTCCATAGGCTTCAAGTAAAATCTTTCCGTGTTTCTCCATAAAACCTTTCCGTAAAGCATCAGGACATTTATCAGCACCGGAAAGTAATATACGAGTTGATTGAAAGTCACCCGGTTTTGAATTCCGCAAATATCCCCAAAAAAATGTTGGTGTTCCTGCCATCAATGTAACTTTTTCATCACGGACAATATCGCAGATGGTTTTAAAGTCAAGCGGATTTGCATAAGTCACGATCGTCATACCAACAGCCATTGGAACCCAAAGATTCGCAGTCTGCCCAAAAACATGGAAGTAAGGAAGATTGGCAAGAAAAATATCATCGGAAGTAAAAGAAAATACTTTAATTAGACTTTCATAATTTTGAGTAATATTCTTGTGAGTAAGCTGTACTCCCTTGGGATCTTTTTCACTTCCACTTGTAAATAGAATAAGTAAAGTATCATTTTCATCTCCTTGATGAATTCTCTTTAACAATAACTCCACCGGAAGACTTGCTTTGATAGCCGCTTTTATCTTATCCAAAATAGAAACCGATTTCATGATATCTTCAAGAAAGATCATCCCTTCAACTTTGCGGCAGTTGATTTTTTCACAGAGTGTTCTGGAAGTAATGATTGTACGAAAAGCACATTTTTTTTGAGCAAACTCGCTGTTCATAGCGGCGCCGGTTGAATAGTTAATCATCACTGGAATGCGGCCACTCATAAGAGTCCCCAATATTGCCAATACTGACCCTGCAGAATTTGGCAACATTATTCCTAAAAAACCGGGGTCATATTTCTCAAATTTTTTAGCAAGAATAAGAGAGCCAATCAACGCTCTTTTATAAGTCAATTTACGGTTAAGCGTTTTATCAACGATTGCGAGTTTTTTCTCATATTGCTTTGCAATCCGAACAAATTGTTGATGTAGCAGCATTTGTAACTCCTTAATTATTTTTATTATTTGCTAGAAAATCGAAACACACTTTTAGAGATGAGTTTTGCACATATATTCTATTTTTATAACCGTAATATATTTATTTAGTTTGTATTTCAAAGAAAAAAAATCAGCTGGTAATCATCATTTGTTTCAAAAAATATTTAACCCAATTTCTTCCTCTCCCAACTAAATTAAAATATTTTGGATAATAGATTGTCTTGAATACATTTATTATTTTTACAAACGCAATTATTAATTGAAATATTTCTCTACTATCCCGGTGTTAGTATGAAAATCAAAATTTGCTACATTTCCCTTTTCCTTCTCTTAAATATAACCAATGCAGGATCATTAGACAGCATACAGGTTGGACCAGGGGTTATCCATTTCCACGAAGTAATTGATGCGGGTCCATGGAATATTAATATTCTTGCAATTGATCTTCATAATGAATGGTTGAAATTTCAATCGGTGAAAGCGGGGGATAAGTTAACAGCTTTTGAAAAAACATCTTCAGCAGCCGCCCGCAACAACTATGAAGGACATAAAGTTGTAGGAGCAATTAACGGGGATTTTTACAATACAAGCACCGGCGAACAAATAGGAACTCAAATTGTGAACGGCGAACTGCTCAAAGTTACAAATGATTGGCTCAACATCGCTTTCGACATTAATAATAATCCACTGATCGGAATGCAAAATTTTTCCGGTTCGATCATAACAAGCGACAGTATAAAAAGTATTTCTGGTGTTAATCGTATTCGTGCAACTGATGAGATGATCTTCTACAATTCGTTTATGGGAAATTCTACATTTACAAATCAATATGGAACAGAAGCACGATTAGTTGCGATTGATAACTGGTTAGTTAATGATACTATAAAATGTCTGGTTGATACAGTAATGGCCGGGGTTGGGAATATTCAAATCGGCAAAGGGAAAGCAGTTTTGTCGGGTCATGGAATATCCGGCGCTTTTTTGATAAATAATTTTCATAAAGGTGATACGGTAAAAATCGTTTTGAATCTCGCTCCAGCATTACCAAAACTCGAACAACTGATCGGGGGAAATACCTGGCTTGTTAAAAACGGAATTGCAAACAGTGATAACGGAGACCGTCATCCGCGAACCTCAATCGGATTTAATCACGATACTTCCAAAATCTTTTTGTTCTCACTTGATGGAAGACAAGCTACATTAAGTGTTGGAATGTCCTACAAAGAACTTGGTGATTATATGATCAAATGGGGCGTTTATCAAGGTTTGAATTTAGATGGAGGCGGTTCAACAACAATGGTAGTAAGAGATGTTATTGTAAATAGTCCTTCGGATATCGGCGGAGAAAGATCGGTGGCGAATAGTTTATTGTTGATCAGTACAGCACCAACCGGATCGTTGGCGCATTTGAGACTAAAACCTAAAGAGGTATTTTTAATTAAAGGATCAAGCACGAATTTTTCCGCTTCCGGATTTGATCAATATTTTAATCCCGTAAGTATTAGCTCCGGCAGCCTTTTGTGGAGATGCGATTCAACAATTGGAGCGGTCGCTCAAAATGGTCTATTTACTGCCGCTAACGATACGGTAACCGGGTATATTTATGTTGAAGTTGGCGCTATCAAAGATTCGGCACTAATTCATCTTACAAGAGCTTCTCAGATTGTTTTGGAGCCTAACCCGGTAATTCTGCAAGTAGGTCAATCTCAACAAATGAAAGCAACCGCCTTTGATAATTACAATAATGTCATACAACTTTCGCAATCTAAATTCAATTGGTCGGTTTCAGGCTCATTGGGAACAATAACCTCCGGCGGATATTTTACCGCAACAAATACCGGACTCGGTGAAATTATCGCTGAATATGATTCTATAAAAGGTTCAGTCCCCTTAACGGTTGGAACGGCTGCTACAATGATTATAGATGACTTTTCGAATCCTTCAGGATACACTTTAAGTGGAACAAAAATAAATTTAGCCGGATGTACTTTTACTCCTGATAATTCAATTTTTGTCTCCCCCTCATCTTCCGGCAGATTGAATTACAGCTTAACTACAGGCGGTACGAGCGCTTTGTATTTAGCCAAAACAATTCCTATTTCTGGAACTCCGGAGAAGTTAAGCATTCAAATTTATGGTGATGGGAAAAAACACTGGCTGCGCGGTGAATTTGCAGATAAAGATAACGAAAAATTTATTCTCAATTTTACTAGTGGTGACCCGGGAATTGATTGGGTAGACACCTGGCATTATATTGAGGTTAATTTAAAAGATGCGGTACCAAGTTGGGCTAATCCAAGTGCCGTGCTCAACTTCCCAATCCAATGGACTCGTCTCTATCTTGCAGAAACAAGCGACTCAAAAAAAGATGATGGTTCCATCTGCATTGATGATTTTCGCGCCCATTTTACTTCAACCGGAACTGATGAAGTTATAAAAGTCTTACCGGAAGATTTTAAACTTTTTCAGAACTATCCAAATCCGTTTAACCCGAACACAACTATAAGCTTTGCTTTGCCAGAAAGATCTCAAGTTGTGTTAAGCATTTATAATCAACTTGGTGAGAAAATTGCGGTTTTAGTTAACGGTGAGAGATCAGCCGGTTATTACGGTGTTGAATGGAATGCGGCTATGATGCCATCCGGAATTTATTTCTATCAACTCCAAACCGAAAAATATAGTGCTGTTAAAAAGTTGCTTCTAATGAAGTAGTAAAATTCACGCGAACTAATACGAAGTTCGTTACTGTTTAAAAAAATAAAAACCCTTACTATTATAAAAATAGTAAGGGTTTTTTATGTGACCCCAAGGGGATTTGAACCCCTGTTACAGCCGTGAAAGGGCTATGTCCTAACCACTAGACGATAGGGCCATGAAGTAAAATTTTTGTGCTGTGAAATCTCTGGGTGAGTAATGGGGTTTGAACCCACGACCCCCAGGGCCACAACCTGGTGCTCTAACCAACTGAGCTATACTCACCATATAAAAAAAATAACAAATTCCGGAAAACAAATAACAAAAAATAAATTGGGATTTGGTTCGCCGCGGCGAATTGTATTTTGTTTTTTCAAAATGTGTACGCCCAAGTGGACTCGAACCACTAACCTACAGCTTAGAAGGCTGTTGCTCTATCCAATTGAGCTATGGGCGCATTTTCAAATTCCATAACTCAATTTTATAATCACGTTATCCAAAGATAGATTGTGAGTTGCAATTTGATTTTTGGAATTTCGACTGTCGGGGCGGTGTGATTCGAACACACGACCTCCTGCTCCCAAAGCAGGCGCGATGAACCGGGCTACGCTACGCCCCGAATTTTTCAGTATCAAAAGAACTCAGGCTTGAAGTTTCTAATTCATCATCTGTGATCCTCAAAATGAATTAGGAATTTCCTATATTAGGATTGTAAATATAAGCCGAAAGCTTTTAATTAGCAATTGATTCTAAGAAATTTTCTATGCGATTTTATCTTCTGATAATAAAAAATATTCTTTTTTCTAAAAAAGAGCGAAAGTTCGTCAATATTTTTATTTCGATTGCCATTGGTGGAATCGCTCTTGGGGTTGCTACGCTGATAATTGCTTTATCAGTGCTCAATGGGTACGAAAAATTAGTTACTAAAAAACTTCTTCAGCTTGATGCCCATATTCAAATAACCGGTTTTGGAAATAAACCGCTATCTGATTATCAAAAAACAGAAGCACAAATATTCCGATTAATCAAAAATGATATAATTTCCATTCAGCCTTTTATTTCAAAAGTCGGCATTCTTGGGAAAAGAGGGATTAAAGAAGGCATAACTTTGTATGGTATCCGTCAAAATTATTTTGATTCGAATAAAGGCTTTCAAATAATTAAAGGGCGTATTTTTAGTGCGAATTCAAATCAAGTTATTTTAGGAAAATCTATCGCGGGAAAACTATTAGCCGGGGTTGGCGACACATTAAAACTCTTTGCAATTTCAAACGAAGCAGATTTTTTTAACAATTCCGCACCGATAGTTGAAAATTTAGTTGTCTCCGGTATTTTCGAAAGCGGAATGTCAAAGTTTGATGAATCTTTTGCTTTAGTTGATCTGAATAGTTTACAAAACATTTTTACAATGCAGCATGCAGTTTCAGGCTTTGAAATAAAATTGTCTTCTCTTAACAACGTGGATAGTTTGGCAAATCTTCTTCAAGAAAATCTCCGTTATCCTGCTTACGTTAAAACAATTTTCCAAAATTACAAAGCAATCTTTACCTGGATTGAACTGCAAAAGAAACCGATACCGATTATACTTGCTTTGATTATTCTTGTTGCAGTATTTAATATCATAAGCACTTTATTGATGATAGTAATTGAAAAATCCGGATTAATCGGAACGCTGAGGATATTAGGCGCTCGTCAACTTCAAATAGTATTCATATTTTTAGTGCAAGGAGTTGTAATCGGTATCGCCGGTATTTTTTTTGGAAATATATTAGCCTTACTCCTAATGAAAATTCAAACAAGTTTTAATGTAATAACGCTTCCATCAACGGTTTATTTCGTCTCCGAAGTCCCGCTATTCTATCAACTATGGATTTCAGTTTTAGTTTCTGCAATAACATTCTGTGTTACACTAATCGTTTCTGTCCTGCCAAGTTTTATTGCCTCAAGAATTCAACCGGTAACAACTTTGCGGTTCTCGTAATGAAGTTTGAACATTTTATAGCACAGCGTTATCTTTTTGCCAAACATAAAATAAATTTTATTACGATAATTTCTTACCTGTCAATCACGGGAATCGCAATCGGCGTTGCGGCATTGATCGTTGTCCTTTCTGTCTTTAACGGTTTTAGTAATCTTGTTACTTCTTATCTCATTTCATTTGATCCGCATATTAGAATTGAAGCTGTAAGCGAATCTTCTCAAAAAGAACTACCAAAACTTCAATCTTCACTTGAAAAAGAAAATCTTTTATACGTTACTCCATTTGTTAAAGGGAAAGTGCTCGTAGTAAATGGGAATCTCAATCAAATAGTTGAGTTAAAAGGAATTGATTTTGCAAATCAAAAAGCGGCTGAAAATTTTAATGGGAAAATGCTTCTTGGAAATATTATTTCGCCAAAAAACACGGATACGCCGGAAATATTGGTTGGAGCTTATTTAGCTGATAGAATGCAATCCAGTGTGGGCGATACTTTGTCGATCATCTCCCCTTCTTCAGTTGAAAAAGCAGTTGCTAATTTTTCTCTGCCGAAAATTTACAAAGTCATTATAAATGGAATATTCCTTTCCAACAATAATGAATATGACGCTTCGTTGATTTTCTGTTCCCTACCGGAAGCGCAGAATATTTTCGGCTATAAAAATATTTTTCAAGGGCTTGAAATAAAATTGCATGATGAGAAAGAAGCTTTTTCTTTTAAAGAAAAACTTCAATCAAAATTATCCAACGAGTTTGCTATTTCAACCTGGTATGATTTTCATAAGGACCTTTATTCTGTTATGAATATTGAACGGTGGGTTGCATACGCATTATTACTGATGATTATAGCTGTAGCCGTTTTCAATATTCTTGGTTCTCTCAGCATGTCGGTTATTGAAAAGAAACGTGATATCGGAATTTTGAAAGTGAAAGGAGCAACTGAAAAATCAATTAAAAAGATTTTTTTGTTGCAAGGATTTTATGTCGGAATCATCGGAACGTTCACCGGGTTTGCATTAGGATTGTTGGTGTACTATTTGCAAACCAGATATAAATTATATCCATTGAATCCGTTGGAATATAAAATTGATGCGATCCCAATGAAATTGCAATTCACGGATTTCCTAACCGTTGGCGGAGCTTCAATTTTATTATCAACAATTGCAGCGTTACTTCCTGCCAAAAGAGCTTCTGAAATAAATCCTATTGAAGCAATAAAATGGGAATAAAAATAAAAACAAATACTAAAAACAAGTAACAAACAACTAATGACCAATGGCTGATGACTATGAACATTATTAAAGCTGAAAACATTTATAAATCCTACGATACAGGATTAACTAATAGATTGGAAATCTTAAAAAATATTTCTATCGAGATCCCTAAGAATAAAATTTCCGTCATCATCGGGGCTTCCGGAGCCGGTAAAAGTACTTTGCTTCATATTATCGGTGGATTGGATAAACCGGATAAAGGTAAAATCTTAATTGACGAGAATGATGTTTCTTCTTTTTCCGATAAAAAATTATCTTCGTTTAGAAACACTCACATTGGTTTTGTCTTTCAGTTTCATCATCTTTTACCTGAATTTACTGCTTTGGAAAATGTTACAATCCCGCAGCTTATCGGAAATATTTCATTCGGTAAAGCTACCAAGAAAGCCAAAGAACTTTTAGAAGCCGTTGGTTTAGCAGAGCGGTTGAACCATAAACCCGCACAACTTTCCGGTGGTGAACAACAGCGTGTTGCCGTTGCGCGTGCCCTTGTAAACGATCCTCAATTAATTTTGGCTGATGAACCAACCGGCAACCTCGACACAGAAAACAGCGACGCATTAAATAAATTATTTGTTGAACTTCGCGATAAATTTAATAAGACACTTGTAATTGTTACGCACAATAAAGATTTAATGGCTCTTGCTGATTTTATTTTTGAGATGAAAGATGGAAAACTAACGGAGTAGTTTTTCTTAATTCATATTTTAAAATTAGTTCTATGAATTGATTTTCGAGTTCGATAGAATCTTCTAACTTCTAAAATCGTTAATCCTTGTTCTGAAATCAATTTTGGTTCTGGCTTAGCCGGTTTATAAATTATGGGGAAAAAATAACCAGTATAAAAAATGCATTTTTTAAAAATAATGTTTGCATATGTTCTTTTCCGACTATAATTTACCGACGGTTATTCTTCTATTTTTTCGTTTAGTTCTTTTGAATTTAAAAAATGAATACTCTCACTATCCAATGAGTCAAGTATGAATATAATTACTTTTCATAATAGATTAATAATTTTCTTCTTTTTTTGTTGGTTTGCAGGTTCTCATCTTTTACTAGCGCAAACTTTTACTACCTCCCCACCAGCAGGATACGTTTCCGGTAATACGACGCCAAGGGTTAAAATATTTTTTAAACCTACCGATAGTGTCATCGTTGCATGGAATAAGCCTTTTGCCGCTTCTAATGCTAAATTTAAAATCGGAAGTTCAACTGGCAATTATAATTTATCTTCTCTTACAACCGGAGGGACAAGATTAAGTTTTATCCCACAAAACAACCCGCCCAATCTTTCAGTCGGCAGATATAGAGCTTTAGTTACCAACTCAACAAAAAATACTTTAAGTGAAATACAAGCAGATTACACAGCTAATCCTACAACGGTGGATTTTTCAAATGAGATTGAGTTTATCGTTGAATCGCCAAATGCTCCATATGCAATAGAGCCAAGAGGGAGTATTCTAACTTCTACTCCAACTTTCCAATGGAATTCTATCCCCGGTGTAAGAGCATATTGGCTTATTGTTTCAAGTACCCCATTTTCGGTTGTAACTAAACCAAACGGCGATGTTTCGGTAGAAGGAGCAAATGTATTATGGAATTATTTAACTACTGGAACTTCGGTTCAGTATGGCAGTATCAATCCAAATTCTCCATTTACCGTACAAGCGCCCCCATTAATGCCGGGAAATGAATATAACTATACTATATTAAATGTTTATGATGAATATGACATAACATACTCAAGCGCTGTGTTCGGAGGAGTTGTAGCATTTACTTACGAAGCGGCTACGTCATTACAACCGCCAACTTTAATTTCTCCAGTTGATAGCGCTTATTTTTATGCTGATAAAAATATTACTTTACAATGGAATTCTGTCCCCAATGCAAATGGTTATACGGTTTTTCTTTTTCAAAGAGTTTCGTCATTTGCCGGGAATGAACAACAGATCGATATTCCGATTTGGAATTCATCTACAACAAATACTTCAATTCAACTTCCAGCAAGTACGATGTTAACCAAGGGGAAATATATCTGGTTTGTTGTACCAAGAGATAACTCGGGTTCAGGAAATAAAAGCGCAATTAATTTATTCACCTATAATATTGATTTAGGGAAATTTAGAGTTCAAGCTAAATCTTCCATAGACTCTTCAAATATTATCGGTTTTAAAGTATATGCAAATGCTCTTAGCGGCGGCGCTTCACCTCCAAATCCTTTTATTGTTACAAATTCGATAAGTTATTCAGATAGCTTGGTTCTTGGAACTTATGAATTCGTTGGACAAAAATCAGGATTTTACGATTCTTCTTATGTAACGACAA
>JALNWB010000034.1 GCA_023231105.1 Ignavibacteriaceae bacterium
AGCTTTTTCATATTCAAAAGAAGAGACCACTTCAGCCCACGAATTTTCCTGATGAAAAACAGAGCAAACAGCATCTAAATAATTTGTCTTGTAAGACCAAGCGAATTGAACTTTGGGATAGCGGTTCTTAAAAATTCTGTTAGCGTTTTGTTGATTCTGCCTGATCTGTTTTTCAGACATAACAAAAAGCGGGGAACCGAATTTTTCCATCAACTCTTTAACAGCAATACCATCAATATGTGTTTTCGGTGGAGTCATTTGACGACCGCCATATTTATTCATCAATCCGGAATAATGTTTGGAAATTACCGGACGTTCATATCTTTTTTTTGTCATTACCATTCTCCCAAGGTTGCAATCGTTTCAAATTTTTTAATGTCTGTAATTAAATCCCAGGAACAACGGACGAAAATCTTTCCGATTTCATACGTGGTAAATGGTTTTACTTTTTTCCCGTAAGCAAGTTTAACCAATGCTGCCGGAAGGTTTTGTCCGGCTTGTGGAGCCAGGTAAACCCAAGCGGGCAAACGCGGATTGATCTCCAGAAGATAAAATTCACCCGTCTCTTTCGATTTCATGAATTCCAATTCCAGCCCGCTACACCATTTCGTTTTTTCAATAATTTGATGAGCCATATCGATCAATGTTTTTTCTTTTATCGTGATTCCAGCCCAGCCTTTGCCTTTATCTGTAATGTAAAGTTTCCGCATCGCAACCGCGCCGGTTGTTCCGCCCTTACCATCGCCTAAAGCGACAACATTATATTCATCACCTTTAATGTATTCCTGGATGATGATCGGATAACCCCATTTTGTTTTTAGTTTGTTAAAATATGGAAGCACTTCTTCAAAACTTTGCGCGATGTATGCCTCGTAGAAAATTCCTTTTACAACAACGGGGAACTTGAATTGTTTCTCAATTTTTTCAAGATCATTTTGCGATTGGATCAATATATTTTTCGGAACATTAATATTATTCGCTTTGCAGAAATCGAACAATTTGTCTTTCCCTCTAATATTTAGTTGTTCAAGCGTAGGAAGAAATGTGCGAATACCAAGCGTTTCTAGTTTCGGCTGAAGTTTTACAAATCCGTAGAGTTCAGAATCTAAAGTTGGAATTATGAGATCCAATTTTTCTTTTTTGTGGATATATGAAATGCGTTCCAACAAATTATCTAATCCGCTTGAAGGATAAGGAATGAGATAATAATTGTCAACCAGGTCATCCATGTAAATGCCGGGTTCAAGTGAATCGTAAATCAGTCCGGTAATTTTTCCGGAAAACTTTTTTTGATCCTTTAGACTGCGGATTACAGGAATTCCCGGACCAGGATTATCCGTAGCGTTTAAGCCCGTTACAGCAATATTCATATTCCCTCGATCAGTGAAAAATTCTTAAGTTGATTGATGAAATCATCGTAATCCTTTTCGAGAAGACCTGCTTCGATATCAAATTCTTTTTCAATTTCCGAAAAAATTTCTTCTTTCTCCTTTTTTTGTTGAAGAAGTTTGATGATCGTTTTCCCGGTTTCGTTTACGGTAAACGTTTCGCCCGTTGAAGCGTGAAAGAGAAATCCGCTGTCGCTTACGGCTAAGTTTTCTTGAAGGTGGTAATTAGTCATTGTGTTCCTTTGGTTAGCGTAATAAAATCATTTTTTTTGCTTGAGTGAAGGAGCCGCTTCGCATTTCGTAAAAGTAAATTCCTGTTGGCTGCTGCTGCCCTAATTCGTTTTTCCCGTTCCATACAACTTCATGATCGCCGGGTTGAAATTCAGTTGTGGTTAATGTTTTAATTAATTCACCCTGAATATTAAAAATCTTTAGCGTCACGTTTTTACGTTCTGTAATCGTAAAAGTAATTTTTGTTTCGGGATTGAAAGGATTCGGAAAATTTTGTGCTAATGAAAATTTCGCCGGTTGTTCCATGCTCTGTACTCCCGTTACACCGGTGTTATAAATTTCATAATAATATTTGTTCTGATAGGGATATTCATTTTTTGCAACAATACATTCAAGTAATCCATCTCCATTTAAATCCATAAATGTTGGATAGGAATAGGAATAATCGGGAGATTTTTTTTGAAAAACGATATTTCCGGTTGTTATATCAATTATCTTAAATGATTGAAGATAGCCGCTCGCGTCATCGTAAGAAAGAGTGTAAAATTCAACTTTGCCATCACCTGTTAAATCATATCCGAGCGAATAAAATTGATACCCAGCCGCTTTTTCACCTGCAGTAAAATTGTAAGTGTATTCAGGTGTGATCGAAAAACCGGCTGAACAGACATTAAAGCTGGTTGAATCTGTTGTATATAATCTTGAAAGCCAGGTGTTTCCTGATTTTTCAAAACTAAACCATCCAGAAGCAAAAGTCGCATCTATTGAACCTGAACTCCAAACATTTTGCCATTGAGCCGGAATATTGTTTACCAGAATAAATGTAAACAACAAAAGGAATAATATTTTTTTCATTTTAACTTTCTTTTTTCTCTTTATTTGACAAACATCGTACCAAAATAAGAAGTTCAATAATCACCAAATTTCTTAATATAAATGCCTGATGGGATATGTTTACCTGCCTGAATTTTATAATTCAGGACAAAAGAAACGGGTTTATGTGAGCTTAATAAATTTTCTGTTAGAAAAATTTTCTATCCTATCTTTTAAATCCGGATATTGAGATTACAAAAAAAGTTTAAGTGAATTACAACAAAATTTTATAACTTCAAATCATAGCCTTCCGATTTTGCAACATAAGCCGCGCATGTTATATCACCAATAACATTGGGAACTGTTCTGCACATATCAAGCACTCTATCTATTCCAAGAATAATAGCGATTCCTTCAGCCGGAATATTTACCATCGTTAAAACCATAATTAAGAGTGGGATTGATCCGGAAGGAACGCCCGCCGTACCGATTGCAGTTAAAACACTCATCAGTACAACAATTAATTGTACCCCAAGCGAAAGATTGATACCGAAAACTTGGGCCAAAAATAGAACGGTTACACCCTCAAACAGTGCGGTTCCATTCATATTCATTGTTGCGCCAAGAGGTAATACAAATCCGGTTATATGTGAAGGAATCCCGAGGTTTTCTTTTGAGACTGAAATAGTAGTTGGCAGTGTTGCATTACTTGAACTTGTAGAAAAAGCCGTAAGCATAACGGTTTCAACTCTTCGGAAAAAGAGTATCGGGTTGTACTTTGCAAATACTTTTATCAAGATCGGATAAACGCCGAATAAATGTAATGCTAATCCCAGAAGAACAGTTACAACATACATCCCTAATGCAATTAACAGATCAAAACCAAACCGGGAAGTAACGCTGAAGATTAAGGCAAAAACTCCGTACGGCGCAAGTTTCATCGCCATATTAATAATCACGAGAGTTATGTCGTTAATTCCTTCTAAAATATTAATTATTGGTTTAGCTTTCTCCTCATGGATTAAAGTGAGAGCTATCCCGATTATAATTGAAAAGAAAATTAATGCAAGCATATCGGGATTCGGTTTTGCAATTGCCGCCGCGGGATTTCTCGGAATAATATTCACTAACGTTTGAATACCAAACTCTACTTTTTCCGATGATTCTTTCAATTCCACCGCTTGCCCTTTGTAAGTTGTTAATAGTTTGGTTTTTGTTTCCGCCGGTAAATAATCTCCAGGTCTTATTAAATTAACCAAAACCAAACCGATAGTAACGGCTATTGTAGTTACAATTAAAAAATACATAATGGTCTTAAAACCGATGCGCCCAAGTTTTTTCAAATCTCCGATTTGCGCGACGCCTAGAGAAAGACTTGCAAACACAAGAGGAATTACCATCATGATCAGAAGGTTTAAAAATATTTTTCCAAAAGGATCGGTGATGTATTGCTGCAAAAATAATAAAATAGGCGCTGATGGGAACAAGAAATTGCTGGATACGCCGGCAATAGCGCCCAAAATAAGACCGATAAAAATTTTGGAATGTCTGCTCATAATGAAAATATCCTAAAATTTAATTGTGTTTATAAATTAAAGAGATTTTGGAGAATTAGAAAACATTAATCTTTGAAAAACCTTAAATCTGAAGATGCGGTGGTGAACAACAAGGTAAAAATTGAAAAATTCCTTAGCTTTGAAAAACTTATTTCCATTTTTGTTTAATAAAAAGATAATGAACTATGAGTCTCACAAAAAAAGAAATTTCATCTAAAATTAAAAAAATTAAAATCCTTCTCACCGACATTGATGGAGTTCTTACCGACGGCGGAATGTATTACACCGAAGACGGAATGGTAATGAAGAAATTTTTTGTTAAAGATGGTATGGGGACAACGCTGCTAAAAAAAGCCGGCTTTCTGACCGGGGCAATTTCTACAGATGTTTCTTTAATAAATAAAACGCGGGCTGAACGGCTGAAGATGGATTTTATTTTTCTCGGTGTTTGGGAAAAAGAAAAAACCCTTGAAGAAATTTGCGGACAGACTAAACTATTGCCGGAAAATATTGCTTTTATTGGAGATGATGTTAATGATTTGCAAATTTTGCAAAAAGTTGGATTTGCCGCCTGCCCGGTTGATGCAGTTGATGAAGTAAAGAAGATAGTTGACTATAGGTGCAAGAATAAAGGGGGCAAAGGAGCTTACCGCGAAGTAGCAGATTTATTATTAAAAAGTCAGCATCTTGATTCCGATGAAAAAAAACATTTATAAAATATTACTTGTAGTTTCTATGGCGGTAACAACTTTTGCGCAAAATATTCCGGAGAAGATTCAAAAAGAAATTAACATGGGTGAATTCACGAAGGCGCAGTTATTAATTTCCGAGCATCTTAAAGAAAATAAATTGTCCACAGAAGAGAAGGCAAGTTTAATGTTTGAATCAGAACGGCTTGAGCGAATTAAAAAAGATTTCACAAAAACCCGTCGCCAAATATTATCTGAACTTGAGAAAATTCTTCCCGGTTTTCCGTTTGATGATTTTGAAACATATGAGAAAGATAAATCGCTGGAGATGATACTGATTGACGGCGAAAAAAGATATTTTAAAAATGCAGCGGCAAATCTTTTCCGGATCAATAAAGAGTTGAAGAAATTGAAGGAAGAAAAATTTGGTTTATCCACCGATCGCTTAAAAGATTATCAGAAAGAAATTGTTCCGCAGATAATAGCTGAAAATAAAACTACTAAGAATAAACTTACTTCCGAAGAAAACATAAAAATTATTTATACGCTTACCGTAAAGCCAAATACTGTTCCGGCAGGTGAAATAATTAAATGCTGGCTCCCATTCCCAAAGGAGAATCATCCGCGCCAACAAAGGCCGAGGTTAATTAGTACAAGCGAAAAAAAATTTATTGTCGCTCCCGATTCTGTTTTACAGCGAACAATTTATATGGAAAAGAAAGCGGAAAAAGATTCAGCAACGACATTTTCAATTGAATATGAGTTCACCGCTTTTGCAGAATACAATGATATTTTCTCTACGGAAGTTTCACTCGAAGATGACGAAGCAGTAAGCCAATATCTTACCGAAAGAGCACCGCATATAATTTTTACAAATGAAATAAAAGCGTTGTCGGCAAAAATAATCGGGGATGAAACCAAACCGCTTGAAAAAGTTAAAAAGATTTTTTCATGGATTGATGAAAATATTCCCTGGGCGAGCGCGCTTGAATATTCTACGATTCCCAACATTTCAAAATATTGTTTAGAAAATCGTCACGGTGATTGCGGAATTAAAACGCTTCTGTTTATTACGCTCTGCCGCTACAACGGCATTCCTGCAAAATGGCAAAGCGGCTGGATGCTGCATCCAGTCGAAGTGAATCTGCACGATTGGTGTGAGATTTTCATTCAGCCGTTCGGCTGGGTTCCGGTTGACCAATCATTTGGATTAATAAATTCTGAAAACGAAAAAGAAAAATATTTTTATATCGGTAACACCGATCCGTATCACTTAATTATTAATGATGATTATTCACAACCGCTATTCCCGGTAAAAATTTTTCCACGAAGCGAAACGGTTGATTTTCAACGGGGAGAGGTTGAATGGCGGGGTGGAAATCTGTATTTTGACAAATGGAATTATGACATGGTTGTAAGTTATTCAAGGAGAAAAAACAATGAAAAATAGAATCTTTTTTATAGTTGGCGTTTCAATTTTATCACTTTTTTTGTCGTACAATATTTTGGCGCAAGAAAAAACTTATTTCGATTCTCCGTTTGGTGTTGGCGGCGGATTTGTTGCTTCATGGACGTTCCCGAACATTCAACCGGTCAACGATCAGTTAAAAGCTTTCGGAACTCCGGAACTTGGAAAATCAGGTTACTTCTCTTCCGGCGGCGCTGGCTTTGTTTACATCGGTTTTGTTCCCGGTTTACGCATTGGTGGAATTGGTTTCGGTGGAACAACAAAAGAAACTGGTTTGTCAAAAGGTTTCAGGCGTCAATCTAAACTCACTTCAGCTTTCGGCGGCGTTTCTGTGGAATACACGCTTCCGTTTATTCGCCGTGCCGGAGTTTCAATCGGCGTAATACTTGGAGGCGGAAATACGACTCTTGAATTTTACCGCTACAAAGATTCTTATTCTTGGAATTATTTATGGAATGAAATAAAGGATTCTTCTTCAACTACTAACTTCGGAAGAAAACTTTCTAACGATTATTTTGTTGTTGCTCCAACGTTAAATATTGATATTCCTTTTTACCGATTAGTTGCGTTTAGACTTGGTGCAACATACGCGATACATTTTGGTGATAATTGGCAGATGGAAGATGGGCAGGATGTTTTTAACGTTCCATCGGGAACTGCGAAAAATCAGCTTTATCTTAGCGCCGGAATCTTTTTCGGATTTTTTTCTTACTAAAAAAGGGTTTAAATGAATATCATTTTAGTTACCGGCGGTGCCGGATTTATCGGAAGCAATTTTATCAATCATATTCTTAAAGAGCGTGACGATTATTTTATAATTAATCTTGACAAACTTACGTATGCGGGAAATCTTGAAAACTTAGTTGAATCGGAAAATCACAAAAATTACCGCTTTGTTAAAGGCGATATTTGCAACGCCGAACTGGTAAACTATCTTTTTGAAAAATATAAAATAAAACACGTAATTAATTTTGCAGCGGAATCGCACGTTGATAGAAGCATTCTCGGCTCATCAATTTTCTATCAAACGAATGTCATCGGCACAAATGTTTTGCTTGAAACTGCAAGACGGAACGAAGTCGAAAAATTTCTTCAAGTTTCAACCGATGAAGTTTACGGAAGCCTTGGCGCGGAAGGACTTTTTACTGAATCAACTCCACTTTCACCGAACAGTCCCTATTCATCCAGTAAAGCCGGAGCCGATATGATGGCTTTAGCCTTTTATCATACGTATGGAATGCCGGTTGTACTTACGCGCTGTTCAAACAATTACGGACCATTTCAGTTTCCTGAAAAACTTATTCCGTTAATGATCATCAATTCTTTAAATGATAAAAAACTTCCCGTCTATGGCGACGGAATGAATGTACGCGATTGGATTTATGTTATTGACCATAACCGCGCGATAGATTTGGTTTTTGAAAAGGGAAGAATCGGCGAAGTTTATAACATCGGGGCAAGCAACGAAATGCCGAACATAAAAATTATTCAGTTGATACTCCAGCATTTGAAAAAATCTGATAGTTTAATTGAATATGTGAAAGATCGGCTTGGACACGATCGACGTTACGCGATCGATTCAACAAAAATACAAACCGAACTCGGCTGGAAACCTAAATACACCTTTGAAGAAGCCATCCAATTTACAATTGATTGGTATCTTCAAAACGAACAATGGTGGAAACGAATTATCTCAGGCGATTATTTGAAATATTATGAGCAGCAATATTTATCTCGTTAGATTCCAATTTAATTTGCAATAATACTTTACAAAGGAATATCCTTGTCCTCATTGGGAATTTAATTTTCTAGAACTTCTCCATGTGAAATTTTCAGAAATTTAATTTGTTTTTAATAATTGAATTAATAGTTTGCACCAACGGATAGATTAAATTTTATTTTCTTCAACATAAAAGGAGATGTAATATGAAAAAACTATTCATAATCTTCGTGGTGTCCTTATTTCTTCTTGCCATTGGCTGTAAGAAAAAAGACAACCCAGTGGATACGCCCACCTCAAATGATATCCCCGCTGATCCTGCTAATGTAACTGTTCCTGCAACTGTTATTAATAACGTTACTCCTACAGCTACTTTTGCTAAATCTTCAACCGATGCTTCCCGCATTCAAATGAATCTGACCGGTTTAGTAAATCCTGTTACAAACCAGCCGCTTTCATTAGTAGCGCAACAGAACATTTTTGTTTCTGAAGACGGAACAGTGAAAGGATTAAAGGTGACTAAAGTCAGTACCGGCACTCAGTTAAAAGCTGACATTTGTTTCATTGTTGATAATTCCGGAAGTATGTCAGAAGAAGCAGACTCAATAGCCTCAGGTATTATCAAATTTGCAAATTATCTACAGCAGGCGGGTTTGGATGTGAAATTCTCTGTGGTTGGTCATTATGGTTATATCAATGGAGGAATTAATTTTACGGATGCCACCACTCTCAGTAGTTATCTTAATCGTTCCGGTTACACAGGAACCAGTCGTACAGTAGGTTTTTCCGGAACAGATCAGACAGCTCTTGAAACAAATTCAAATAGTTTCAATAATAGCTCTGGAGTAAACAACGAAAATAGCGTAACAGCATGTGTTTTTGCTGACACCTATTATACCTGGCGTTCTGGAGCCCAAAGGGTGTTCGTCGCATTTACAGATGAAGGCACTCAGCCGGAAGGGACGCAATACAATACCGCTTATTTGTTGACTAGGTTTGCAGGCAAAGCTACTGTACATACTGTATTCAGTATCAGTGATTCCCATTGGAATGGAAGTGTCCCGGATACGACTCAGGAATGGGAAAATTATTCTGCCTGGGATAGTTATTACGAAAGACCTTGGAAAATGTCCGTGGGAACAGGAGGAACAATAAAATTTATTCATTCCAATGCCAATGATTTGGATTTAATATCTCTACCGGTTGCAGGAGCTTTATCAAACAGCTACCTTGTAGAATATATAACAGTCGATGCTAACGGAATCCATACCGTAGTTATTACTATTAAAGAAGGAACTACTGCAGATGGTAAGCGAATTTATACTAACATAAGGTATTAACGATTGTTTTTTTAGGCTCAACATTAATCATGTTGAGCCTATTCCTTTTTTCTTCTACTTTGCTTTATAATACAATAAAGTTTCCTCTGTTTTCTAAGCAGTCAAAAACTGCTTCCTAAAAAGAAAGTTGACAAAATCATTTATAATAAAAATTTATATTTGAGTGTTGTTGATTTAAACCCGTTAGCGGAGAATTAACTGAGGATCAGAAAGCGCTAAAATTTTTATGCAGTTGTCAAAAGCGCATGTTAATAGGTAAACTTCATATTCTACTTTTTCTTAACCGGCAGTTCAACTTTTGCAGGAGTAAGTTCTGTTGCTACTTGTTCGGGAAGTAAGTTATACATTGAACCGGTAAAATAATCTATCGTCATTCCCGGAATAAATCCGTTCAAAGCATTTCCCCAAAACCATAAAGATAGTTTCCTCGTTAACTGTGTTTCGTACGGTTCGTATCCATCCAATTCAAATTTAATAACATGGTTTTCACTGCGGGATATATTTACCACTTGGGGAGAAGTGCCGAATTTTTGCCCGTCAACGGTTATCTTTGCGTTTGGTGGATTTGATTTCAATTCAACTTCCTGCGTAGTAGTATTTAATATGGTTGAACATCCGCTAAGTAAGAGCAAACCGGTAAGCGCTGTTATTAAAAGATATAATTTTCTCATAAGTCATTTTTGTTGTTATTCTAATTATCGAAAAAAACTTCGTGCAGTTTAGAAAATGGATAAGTTACAGTGCCACACATAAAAAAACCTGTCCGTTTTTAGGAGACAGGTTTTTAATCTTACATCAAGAAGGAATTATTTTAAAAGCAGCATCTTCTTTGTTTGAACAAAGTTTCCTGCTTTCAATTGATAGAAATAAATTCCGGAACCTAATTCTTTATCCTTTAATTTGAAGGTTACATTTTTGACTCCTGCTGTTTGCAGTTCATTAACCAGCGTTACAACCTCATTTCCTATAACGTCATACACTTTCAAACTAACGAAACTATTTTCCGGCAATTGATAGCTGATAACCGTTGAAGGATTAAAAGGATTTGGATAGTTATTAAATAAAGCAAATGAACTTGGTTTTATTTGTTCAGGTCTTACGGCGGTAATTGAATCCGGCGCAAATGCTAATCCGAAAACACCTCTATAATTCGTTGTTCCGACAACAGTTGCAGCGCCGGTGGTTTTGTTAATTTTAATCAAGGAACTGACAGCATTTTCTTCTCCGTAAGCGCCCCAGAGATTTCCCTGGGTGTCAAATGCTAACGCCCTGATAATATTATTACCAATTCCTGCATTACCGACAAAAGTTGTATCTCCGGTAGTTTTATTAATTTTGTAAAGCCTGTCTTTATTGGATGCAGCATCAATTGAAACCCAAACTTCTTCTGTTGATGGTTCCGTAGCTAAAGCCGCAACTTTAATTTTTGAAGTGACCAAATAAGTAGTGTCACCTGTAGCAAGATCAAAACTATACACTCTTTGGGTAGATGCAACTCCAATAAGATTACCGGAGGTTAGATCAAACGTCATAGCGGAGAGTGTAACAGGAGCTTTAAATTGATAAAGTCCAAATCCGGTTTCGCCGTCAACTTTAACTACATATGTAGGAGTACCGAGAGAATAATTAAATGCAAAGAGCTCGTTGGTCTTTGGATTAAGTGAAATACTTTTTATCGTTGTGAAACCTGACAGCCCGACATCAGAACCTTCGCCTGTTTGAGTATTAAGTTTAATAACTTTTCCGGCGCTTCCGCTTCCTCTTCCGGTAGAAGCGTAGAGAGTTCCTTTAACGGCTTTATTTAACAAGACATAATTAACGGTAAAAGGAATGGTTAAATTGGAATTTTTATAATCATTAGAGATAATCGAAATTCCACCGCTGTAAAATCCCGGAGAGAGAACTGAACCATTTATCGTAACATCAACATCTTTTGATGGACTCTGAGAGGTTAATTCTCCACCGCGTACAGAAGTATAAATTGAATTCATTCCCGGCAGAGTGGCTATTTCAAAATCATCTACAAAAAATCCCTGGTCAACAACCAACTGATCGCTATTAAATTGAAAAGCGAACTGGACGGAATCAGCATTACCGGATAAATCCGGGAACTGGAGCAAAACAGTTTCCCATGCGGTTGATTGTTCTTTTATAATACCGCTGTTAGAAGAGGCTAATTGACTCCATGTTTTTCCGTTATCAAGTGAAACTAGGAAATAGACAAAATCAAATCCAACTTCAGATTTGTTGAAATAATTAAATGAAATAGAAACGACATCCTGCGGTAATACTTTTGAAAAATCAAATTTAGGACTGTACAAAGTTCCTGTTACCAAACTATCGTAAACCGGTTGCCCGTTTACTTCTTTTCCAAAATGAACGACAGTTGGTTTTGAATGCCCGTCTAAAGTTGCCGGACCAAGTATTGTTCGCTGCCATCCATGAGGAGCATCGCTAACTTGCGTAAATCCGCCGAATCCGGATTCGAAATCATTTGTATAAATAATTGTCGCTATTGAGGCTTGGCTTCCAAAGAATTGTTCAAGATTAGAACTTTTGGAAGCTCTCTTCAAAAGACCAGTAGGTTTACTACTCTTCGCTGAAAGAGCAGTAAGAATTCTATAATGAAGAGGGATATTTCCGAGATTACTCAATGTAATAGTTTTTATTTTGGGTCCGATTTCCTCTTTCGTTGCAAAAGAGAAATTTCCTAAAATATTAGGCGAAGAATTAATCTTAGGAGCTGTAGCTCCGCCGGTGTTTAGTTCAAAAGGAACATCAACGACTAATTTATTCACGTCGTTTGTATGAATTCTTAAAGTTCCAAAAAATGAACCCGGTTTGTTGGCGTTTGAAATTGTTATATTTACTGCGCTTGATTGCCCGACCGCAACACTTCCCGTATCTGCGGTAAAGGTTACGGAAGCGTCTGCAGGTTGGATATCATTTAAAATAAATTCAAACTCATAGAGCAGCGGGTTATCTAAACTTAAATTTGTAAACTGTAATTGAATTTGTTTTTGGCTGTTGAGATCAACGTTGCCGAATTTTAAAGTATCGGTTCTGTTATCCAAATCCAAAGTATCTTGCCCATTTAAAATACGCATGCTTGCATATTTGAAATTATAATCTATTCCATAACCGATAACTTCAAGCAATCGTAAATCCTGATTATTGATTTGCAATCTTGTTCCGGAGGCTAACGTTGGGTCCATAATCCCGATCCAGCGGTTTGCAACTAAGGATGGTGGACGTAATGCATCATCGCGCCAATGTGAAGATTGTTGACCATCACCGTTTAATCTAGTTCCAGTTGCAGTTGAGAGTTCAACTTTTGCAAGACCATCAAAAAATACATGGGTACTGTAAAAATAAGTAGTTCCTCCTTCAGTAGCCCATACAACACTGTTCGGAGGACCTGCAGTAGTAACTCTTGGGGCAGTTGAAAAACCTGTTAAGCTTCCCGGTTCTACTGCTTCGGGACGAACGCGGAATAAATCCCACGGATAATATAAATCTTCTATTCCGGTATGATCAGCGAAACCGGCGGCGGTAACGAAGCCTAATGCATGGCCTATTTCATGCGTACAGACCGCATCAAAATCATATTGGCTGGCGGTAATACCATTTGAAGGATCTAAATCGAAAGGAAATCCCGAGTTAAATCCGATTGCAGGAACGCTTCCAAAGGGATTAACATTTGGGTCGGCGCTAATATTAGCGTCAACAAATCCGAGCCCTTGTAAATTTATTAATGTGCCGATACTTTTTTCTAAATTTGCCGGCACGGTAGAAGGTGTTGGGATAGGAATAGCATTATAAAGATCACTTAATTGAACATTTCCCGGTTTTAAATCTTTTAAACGTTGAACAATGTCAGGAACAAGTGCATATGTATTAGGAGCTTTAAAAGCATAATAAGCAGTTGTTGAAGTAGAACCGAGTACACCTGCACTAAAAGCGACGCCAAACCGTGTTGGTCCGTAATCAACATCAAGAACGGTGGTAATAGGGGTAGTAATTACGCGTTCCCAGCGGGCTGCCGCTCTTCTGAATGCTAAAATAGCATCGGGATATTGCATCAATTGATCTGTTGCCCGCAAAATAATTTTCAATCCACGCAATGATTTTTGATCATTTAGAGAAGGTAGAATATGCAGGTTACTAACCGCAACAGAATTGTTAAGCGATGCATCATCGCTCTTAACTTCTTCGCAATACACAGCTCCATTTTTATCTAACTTGTTGATATAAACAGTCTCTTTTTCAAACCGTTTGTATTTGGCTAAACTTCCATTTTGCCCAAGTGCCGGGAAAGAGGAAAAAGTGAAAACAGAAATAAGTGCGAGAATCCAAAATTTTGAAAAAAAGTTTCGTACCGGAAAAGTACTCATAGTTTCTCCATATTATAATAAAGATGAAAATTGATTTTACAATAGGAATAGAAAAATCTTCTATTTGAAATTATAAAAAGGGAAAGTGAATAGCAAATTAAGATTGGATTAAAAAAGAGGCTGTACAATATTTCAGATTAAGAGATTACATTAAAAAATCTTTTAGTTACAGTCTCACTAATTATTATTGATAGAAAATTATTTTTCTACTTCCTTTGTTTTACAAGTAGAAATACCAAAGAGCAAATACAAAGGCTCTTTTGTAAATCATAGAACAAAGATTTTAGGTTTTACTTTAGAAGCAGCATCTTCTTTGTTTGAACAAAGTTTCCGGTTTTTAATTGATAGAAATAAATTCCAGAACCTAATTCTTTATCTTTTAATTTGAAGGTTACATTTTTGACTCCTGCTGTTTGGAGTTCATTAACCAGCGTTGCAATCTCATTTCCCATCACGTCAAACATTTTCAGACTAACGAAATTGTTTTCCGGCAACTGATAGCTGATAACCGTTGAAGGATTAAACGGATTAGGATAGTTATTGAACAGCGCATAAGAACTTGGTTTTATTTGTTTCGATGGTACAGCTTTTATGGAATCCGGAGCCAAGGTGGAATCTGGTACAAAGATGGAATCCGGGGCAAACGCTAACCCGGAGACTTCTTCATAATCAGTAGTTCCAACAGTCGTTGCCACACCGGAGGTTTTATCAATCTTTATCAATGTACTCACGAACTTTTCTTCACCGTAAGCGCCCCAAAGCTTTCCCTGATTGTCGAATGCTAAAGCTCTTATCGTATAATCTCCAATTCCAGCACTTCCGACAAGAGTCGTGTCTCCGGTCGCTTTATTGATTTTGTAGAGCCTGTCTTTATTGGATGAAGCATCAATTGAAACCCAAACTTCTTCGGTTGATGGGTCTATTGCTATTGCTGCAACTTTTATTTTCGATGCGACTAAATAAGTAGTATCGCCGGTCGCAATATCAAATTTATATACTCGTTGTGTAGATGCAACTCCAATAAGATTACCGGATGGATCAAATGTCATAGCTGAAAGTGCAACAGGAGCTTTAAACTGATAAAGCCCGGATCCGTTTTCGCCGTCAACTTTAACAACGTAAGTAGATAAATCGAGAGAATAATTATATCCAAAGAGATCTCCGGTGTCTGGATTAAGAGAAAGTCCTCTCAAAGCTGAAAAACCTGACAACCCTACGTCTGTCCCTTGGCCAGTTTGTGAATTAAGTTTTAAAACTCTTCCGCTACTTTCGCTTCCGGTAGAAGCATAAAGCGTTCCTTTAACAGCTTTATTTAAAAACGTATAATTAACAGTAAAAGGAATCGTCAAATTGGGATTTTTATAATCATTTGAGAGAATCGAAATTCCGAAGTTGTAAAATCCCGGTGAAAGAACCGCTCCATTTACAGTAACATCAACATCTTTGGAGTCATTAAGAGTAGCCAATTCTCCTCCTCGAACGGAAAGACTAATTGAATTAATATTCGGCAGAATTGCTATTTCAAAATCATCTATAAAGAATCCCGGGTCATCAACCGATTGATATCTAGTATATTGGAAAGCGAACTGGACGGAATCTCTATTGCTGGATAAATCCGACAGCTGAAACAAAAAAGTTTTCCATATGGTCGATGGTTCCTTGATAATGCCTCCTTCTGAAGTTGTTACCACCCGCCATTGTTTTCCGTTATCAAGTGAAACAAGAAAAAAAACTATATCAAGTGTAGTATTTTTGAAATATTTAAATGAGATGGAAACAACATCTTGTGGTAGTAGTTTTGAAAAATCAAATTTAGGGCTGTAAAGAGTTCCCCAATCCCGCTTGTCATAAAAACCTTGCGATTTTACAAAACTAACGACTGTTGGTTTTGAATGTCCATCGAAAGTTGCTGGGCCAAGTGATGTTCTCTGGCATCCATAGGAGGTATAGCTAAGTTGTGTAAATCCGCCAAAACCGGATTCAAAATCATTCGAATAAAGAATAGTTGCTGTTGCGGCGACCTTTCCAAAAAATTGCTCAAGATTAGAATTTTTTGAAGATGATTTTAAAAGACCCGTCGGTTTACTACTTTTTGCTGAAAGAGTGATAAACATGTCATAGACAAGTGGGAATTTACCAAGATTACTCAACGTAAAAGTTTTTGTTTTTAGTCCAATTTCGTCTTTAGCTTCAAAAGAAAAATTTCCTAAATCACTAGGTGCAGAATTAATTTTAGGAGGCGTGGCACCGCCGGTGCTAAGTTCAAAAGGAATATCAACCACTAATTTATTTACTATGTCGGGATAGAAATCTACCGATTTATTTACAATGTTGGTATGTATTCTTATAATTCCCCAAAACAAACCAGGTTGGTTGGCATTTGAAATCGTAAAGGTTACTGTGCCTGATTGTCCGACCGGAATGCTTCCTGCGTTTCCATCAAATTTTACTGAAGCGGTTGATGGTTGAACTTCATTCAGAATAAATTCGAGTTCATAGAGTAGCGGATTGTCTAAACTTAAATTAGCAACTTGTAATTGAATTTGTTTTTGGTTGTTGAGATCAACGTTGCCTACTTTTAATGTATCGGTTCTGTTATCCAAATCCAAAGTGTCTTGCCCGTTTAAAACAAGTAAGCTATCACTCTTAAAATTATAATCTATTCCATATCCAATAACTTCAAGCATTCTTAAATCTTGATTATTGATCTGTAATCTTGTTCCGGGAGCAAATGTAGGGTCCATAATCCCGATCCAGCGGTTTGCACCTAAGGAAGGTGGGCGTAAAGCATCATCGCGCCAATGTGAAGATTGTTGTCCATCACCGTTTAATCTTTCGTTGTTTGCAGTTGAGAGTTCAACTTTTGCGAGACCATCAAAAAATATATGTGTACTGAAATAATATGTAGTGCCGCCTTCTTTAGTCCAAACAGAAGTATATGCGGGACCGGCAGTAGTAACTTTCGGCGCAGATGAAAAACCTATCAAGCTTCCCGGCTCTACCGCTTCGGGACGAACGCGGAATAAATCCCACGGATAAAATAAATCTTCTATTCCGGTATGATCAGCGAAACCGGCTGCGGTAACAAAACCTAAAACATGACCTATTTCATGTTTACAAACTGCGTCGAAATCATATTCCCCATCGTTAATACCATCTGAAGGGTTTATATCGAATGGAACACTGGAGTTAAATCCTATTGCAGGAACACTTCCAAAAGGATTTATATTTGGATCCTCGCTAATATTTGCATCTATAAATCCGAGCCCTTGTAAATTTATTAATGTGCCGATGCTTCTTCCTAAATTTGCCTGTACTGTAGAAGGCGTTGGAATAGGAATAGCGTTATAAAGATCATTTAGTTGAACATTTCCGGGTTTTAAATCTTTTAAATGTTGAACAATATCGGGAACAAGAGCATTGGTATTAGTAGCTTTTAAAGCATAGTAAGTAGTTGTTGAAGTAGCACCGAGTACACCCGCACCGAAAGCAGCGCCAAATCTTGTTGGCCCGTAATCAACATCAAGAACAGTGGTAATAGGAGTAGTAATTACGCGTTCCCAACGGGCTGCCGCTTTTCTGAATGCTAAAATAACATCAGGGTATTGCATAAGTTGGTCTGTTGCGCGTAAAATTATCTTCAACCCGCTTAATGATTGTTGGTCATTTAATGAAGGAAGAATGTGAAGTTTATTTACGGATGTAGAATTGTCAAGTATCAAATTTTCATTTTTAACTTCTTCACAATAAATTGCTCCGTTTTTATCGAATTTATTGATATAAACAAATTCTCGTTCAAACCGTTTATAGTTGGCTAAACTCCCATTTTGCCCAAGTGCTGGAGTAGAGGAAAAAGTGAAAATAGAAATAAGAGCAAGAATCCAGATTTTAACAAAAAAGTGTCGCCCGATAAAAAAACTCATAATTCTTCCAATATAATAAAGATGCAAACTTTTCTTAAGATAGGAAAATTAAATCTTCTATTTGAAATTAGAAAAATGAAGAGTGAATTGCAAGTTAAGAATGAGTAGCAAAAAGTAGGCTGCTTCGTTTGTTTAGAAAGATTGAACTTACAAGAAAATTCGAGACAGCCTCCGAACAATTTCTAATGAGAAGTTATTTCTCGGTTGCCTTTGTTGTACAAGTAGAAATACCAAAAGGTAAGTACAAGAGGCAGCTGCTTGTTGCAGCGGTGAACAAGAAAACAATTCCTAATATTCCCCACCAGCTTTGATAATAAAGCCCAAGGGCTACAATAACAACTCCTACAACAATTCTGATAACGCGATCGATAGTGCCGACATTTTTTTTCATGATCTTCTCCTATGGTTTTTGTTTCGTTCAATTTGATTAAGAATTATGTTTTAGGATTCAAGAAAAATTCAGACGTCCCTCTCAAAATTACAAAACATTTAGATACAATTTATTCAAACTTAATAAGTCACGTTACGCAAAATTCGTTTACTTATTGTTAAAATATTACAAAATCGTAGCGCAGACTTAAGTCTGCGTTACGGAATTTAGAACCAAATTATATTTTTGCGTAACATAAATTAATAACTCAAGTTATCGGTGATTGATGGAAACGATTCTTAATCTTACTCGTTTTTATACTGACTTTCTAAATTAGAATCACTATTTTTATAAAGAAAAAAAGAAAGACTATGGTATCACATTTGCGAAATATTAATAAATTAGTTGTTGTCGGCGACAAACTCTTAATTAAACCTGAAGAAGAATCCGGAAAAACCACTTCCGGACTGTATCTGCCTCCCGGTGTAAAAGAGAAAGAAAATATTCAAAGCGGATATGTAATAAAAGCCGGTCCCGGTTTTCCCATTGGTTTGCCTTCCGATGATGAACCGTGGAAAGAACAGAAAGAAAAAGTAAAGTACATTCCTCTGCAAGTAAAAGAAGGGGATTTGGCGATCTTCCTAAAAAAAGATGCTTACGAAATTGAGTACGACCATGAAAAATATTTTATCGTTCCTCAAACTGCAGTGTTGCTGTTGATTCGTGATGATTTTTAATCAGTCGGCAGTATGCGGTCGACAATTAGCAGTGCGAAACAGAAAATCGAATTACTTTTATGACAGTTTTATTATTTTCTCAACTGCATTTAGTAACACATCATTTTTAATCAAAAAATTTATTTTTTTAATGTCGTCAAAAAGAAGCCGGTCGTGCTTCAACGGTTTAACTACTTTTCTAATTTCGTTGTAAGCGGCTGAAGTTCCTCTTCCCGGTTTCAATGGTTTAAGAAATTCTAATCCCTGCGCCGAAGCCATTAATTCTATCGCCAAAACATTTTCAAGATTAAGCAGAATACGATAACATTTTTGCGCCGCAATCGAGCCCATCGAATTATGATCTTCTTGATTTGCAGAAGTTGGAATTGAATCCACACTTGCCGGGTGTGCAAGCACTTTGTTTTCTGAAACTAAACTTGCCGCTGTGTATTGAGCAATCATCATCCCGGAATTTAGTCCGCCGTGTTTTGTAAGAAAGCGGGGCAGCCCTTGACTTAAAGCGCCATTAACCATTCTCTCAATTCTTCGTTCGGAAACATTTGCGAGTTCGGAAAGAGCGATTGCTAAAAAATCCATTGCCAGCGCCATCGGTTGCCCGTGAAAATTTCCACCTTCAATATGTTCTTTCGTCTCGGGAAAGATAAGCGGATTGTCATTCGCTGAATTTATTTCGATTGCTGTCCGAGAAGTGACGTAATCAATTGCATCTTTGGAAGCGCCGTGTATTTGCGGCACACAACGGATTGAATAAGCATCCTGCACGCGCGCATCATTTTTTAAATGTGATGTTCTTATTTCGCTTCTGTCAATTAGCGAAAGAATATTTTCTGCGGTTTCAAGCTGTCCCTGGTATGGTCTTAATTGATGGAGTCTTTTATCAAAAGCTTTATCTGTTGCGCGTAAAGCTTCATGCGATAAAGCCGCGGCAATGTCGGCAATTTTTTTTAATTTGATTGCCCGCGCAGAAAGAAACGCCGCGAATGAAGTCATCATCTGCGTTCCGTTAATTAAAGCCAATCCTTCCTTTGCTTGAAGTTTTACAGGCTGCAATCCAAATTTTTTGAGCGCAAGTTTAGATGAAATTATTTTTGTTTGTCCGGCATTTGCCTCAAACACATTTTTTATAATTTGCACTTTTCCTTTGCCGATCATGGCAAGTACCAAGTGTGAGAGTTGAACCAAGTCTCCACTGGAACCAACTGAACCTTGCGACGGCACGACGGGAATAATATTGTTGTTTATCATTTCAACTAAAAGCTGAACCGTTGCGGGGCGGATGCCGGAGTAGCCTTTGGCAAGCGCATTAACACGAAGCAGCATCATAATTTTTACGATGAACGGAGGAAGCGGTTCACCGCACCCAACTGCGTGACTAACAATTAAATTTTCCTGCAACTGCTCGATTTCATTATGCGAAATCTTAACATTGCTGAACTCACCGAAACCGGTAGTTACGCCGTAAATAATGTCATCTTTCGCAATCCATTCTTCAACAAGTTTTCTGGACTGAACCATTTTCTTTATTGCCGAATCTTTGATTTTCACTTTTATATTTTGCGTAACAAATTTTTCGATATCATTTATCGAAAGTGAATTTCCGTCAAGGGAAAGAATTTTTTCAGCCATCGATCATCTTCCTGATTTTATTTGAATTTTCTTTTGTAGCTCTATACGTGATGCTTACAAATTTCTGGGTATATTTTATAGAAAGAACTTCAGCAAGCGAATGGATCAGTGAAATTATTTTCGCTTCCGATATTTTTATTTTGATTGATTCTTCAACATGTGAATCGATAAAACTGCCCTTAATCATTTCAAGTAGTGAAGAAATATTTATTCCTCTTTCCGCCGAAATGATAACCGAATGCTCATAAGCATTTTTCACTTCATCCAATTTTGAGCGGTCTTCGAGAAGATCAACCTTATTGAAAACTTTAATTTGTGGTTTTTTTTCACAGTGAAGTTCTTTTAAAGTTTGTTCAACCACCTGTACATGGTCTTTAAAATACGGATGCGAAAGATCGACAACGTGTAAAATTAAATCGGCTTGGTCAACTTCATTCAACGTACTTTTGAACGAAGCGATCAAGTGAGCCGGAAGTTTGCGGATAAATCCAACGGTATCGCTGAGGAGAATTTTATTTGTCTTATCAAGTTCAAATGATTTTGTTGTAGAATCAAGCGTTGCAAAAAGTTTATCTTCCGTTAAAACTTCCGCTTTGGTTATCAAATTAAATAGTGTTGATTTGCCGGCGTTAGTATAACCGACAAGTGAGACGCGGAAAAAATCTTTTCTCTGCTGGGTTTGGGTTTGCTTCTGTGATTCAATTTTAAGAAGTTTTTCTTTCAACGTACTTATGCGTGTGCGAATAATTCTTCGGTCGGTTTCAATTTGTGTTTCGCCGGGACCTTTTGTTCCTATACCGCCGAATTGCTTTGAAAGATGCGTCCATGCGCGCGTTAACCGTGGAAGTAAATATTGCAGTTGAGCAAGTTCAACCTGAGTTTTCGCTTCTTTTGTTTTTGCATGCGAAGCGAAAATATCGAGGATCAATCCGCTCCGGTCAACAATTTTTTTCGAAAGCATTTTTTCAAGGTTTCGCACCTGCATCGGGGAAAGATCATCATTAAAGATTATTAAATCGATATCATTTAATTCGGCAAGCTGAGCTAATTCTTCAACTTTCCCTTTGCCGAGATAAAGCGCTCTATCCGGCATGATGCGATCTTGCGAGACTTTCATAATTGTTTCAGCCCCGGCAGTGGAAGCAAGTTCTTCCAACTCCTGCAGTTGTTCAATTAAAATTTCTCTTGTTATGTCTTTAGTGCGTAAGCCTATTAAAATGGCTCGTTCGGTGGTCGGTCTTGGGATATCAAACATATTTATTTTTGTCAACTTTTTTTCCTAATTCCTAATTATTAAAAGTTTCGTTGAAAAAATAGAGAATCGGTTTGCTGTATCCAAAAGAAAGAAAAATTTATTCGCTTTTTGAAATTGATTATATTGCAACTGAAAAAAAAGAAATCATGAAGTAAAAAAATGGAAAATACTTTTCCGGTTGCCTTTGTTGGAAAAATTGGAAATAAAACGCTTAATGTTTTACAAGAAGTCGGTGAAATATCGAAACTTTTTTTCGGTATCATAAAAAGTTTTTCTCGGCTGGTTAAAAGCAGAAAACTTATCCTCTTCCAGATGGAACATATTGGTGTGAATTCACTTCCGTTAGTTTCAATTGTAGCAATTTTTACCGGCGCAGTTGCCGCATGGCAGGCGGCATATCAATTAAAAGGAATTGCGCCTCTCTCGTTTCTTGGCGCAGCGACGAGCCGTGCAATTATTACGGAACTCGGTCCGGTGTTAACAGGTATTATTATTGCCGGAAGAGTTGGGGCATCAATAGCGGCTGAACTGGGAACGATGAAAGTTACCGAACAAATTGATGCACTTGAAAGTATGGCGATAAGTCCGGTGCGGTATTTGGCAATGCCGCGGTTTCTTGCTTCAATTATCATGATGCCGCTAATCGTGATCTTCGCAAATTTTATTGCCGTTATTGGCGCTTATTTCGTTTCAAATTTTTTTATGAATGTATCGGCGGCGGTTTTCTTCGGTTCGGTTAAAAGATATTTTCTAATGTCGGATTTTATTTACGGATTAGTAAAAACTATTTTCTTCGGCGGTGCAACTGCCTTGCTCGGTTGCCACATTGGGTTACGCACGGAAGGAGGTGCCGAAGGAGTCGGTCTTTCAACCATCCGCTCGTTTGTTCTTTCTTCAGCTTCAATCCTTATCCTCGATTATGTTTTGTGGATGCTGTTTGTGTAAAACAGTAGAAAGTAAAAAGATAAAAGTTGAAAGTGAAAAGTAAATAATGTCACTCTTTTCAACTTTAAACTATCGACCTTCAACAAACAACGAATCGCCAACCACCGACAAATTCTTTTCTTCCTTCAAAAAGAATTTTGTAGTTTTGATATATGAAAAAAGAACATTTATACGTTCACAATCCTAACAAACATTTTTAAGGACTCACCATGAAAATTACCAAACAAGACGCTCTTGATTACCACAGCTCCGGTAGGAAAGGAAAAATTGAGGTTATTCCCTCAAAGCCGTGTCAAACGCAGCGTGATCTTTCTTTAGCGTACACACCTGGAGTTGCAGACCCATGTTTAGAAATTGAAAAAAATCCCGAACTTGCTTACGAGTACACAGCCAAAGGCAATTTAGTTGCCGTTGTTAGTAACGGGACCGCCGTATTAGGCTTAGGCAATATCGGCGCATTAGCCGGGAAACCCGTTATGGAAGGCAAAGGCGTTCTCTTCAAAAGATTTGCAGATATTGATGTGTTCGATATCGAATTAGATACGTTAGACCCGAAGGAAGTAATTCGAACAGTTCAATTGCTTGAACCGACTTTCGGTGGAATAAATCTTGAAGACATTAAAGCGCCGGAATGTTTTTACATCGAAGAAGAATTGAAACGAACGATGAAGATCCCTGTTTTCCATGATGACCAACATGGAACTGCTATTATTAGCGGAGCGGCTCTTCTTAACGCTTGTGAAATGGCAAAAAAAGATTTATCAAAAATTAATATTGTTTTTAACGGCGCCGGCGCTGCTGCGAATGCCTGTGCCAACCTTTATGTTAAACTTGGAGTAAAGAAAGAAAATATTTTAATGTGCGATAGTAAAGGGGTGATCTATACAGGCAGAAAAGAAGGGATGAACGAATTTAAAGAAGTCTATGCAAAAGAGACAAAAGCCAGAACATTAGCAGAAGCAATGGTTGGGGTAGATGTCTTCGTTGGATTGTCTGTTGCCGATTGTGTTACAAAAGAGATGGTACAATCTATGGCACCTAATCCGGTTGTGTTTGCTCTCGCTAATCCGAAACCGGAAATTAGTTATGACGATGCAAAAGCAGCCCGTGCAGATGTTATTATTGCAACCGGAAGATCAGACTATCCGAATCAAGTAAATAATGTGCTCGGCTTTCCGTTTATTTTCCGCGGCGCTTTGGACGTTCGTGCAACGGGCATTAATGATGAAATGAAACTTGCTGCTTCAAAAGCCTTAGCTAAATTAGCAAGAGAAGAAGTTCCTGATGTTGTTTTACGCGCGTATGGCGGTAAACCGATTGGGTTTGGCAGAGATTATATTATTCCCAAACCGTTCGATCCGCGTGTGTTGACGTATGTTGCCCCAGCAGTTGCAAAAGCAGCTATTGAAACTGGCGTTGCAAAATTGCCGATTACCGATTGGGACGCATATAAAGATCAGCTTCGCGAACGGCAGGGATTATCAAAAGAAATTATCCGCCGGACAATTGAAAAAGCAAAATCAAATCCACGGAGAATCGTTTTCCCTGAAGGTAATCAAGTAAAAATTCTTAAAGCTGCGCAGATTTTAGTTGAAGAAAAGATTGCTGAGCCGATTCTTCTTGGAGATAAAAAAGAAATTATTGCGATGATTGAAGAACTTCATCTTGACAAAGCTGCGTTTACCATTATTGATCCAGCAGAATATGAAAAGATTGAGGTTTATGCAGAAGAATATTATAAACTTCGCCAACGCCGCGGTATTTCAAAATTGACTGCAGAAAGAATGATCCGGTTAGGAAATTACTTCGGTGCTATGATGGTGCGTATGGGGGATGCCGATGGAATGATTTCAGGATTAACTACTTCATATCCGCAAACCATAAAACCTGCGTTGGAAATTATTCACACCGCTGAAGGGGTGAACAGAGTTGCCGGAATGTACATTGTGCTTGCACAAAAACATGTTTATTTCTTTGCAGACACAACCGTCAATGTTGACCCTACTTCCGAAGAATTAGTTGAGATTGCCTATCTCTCGGCAAAAACCGCTCAACGGTTTAATATGGTTCCGCAAATTGCAATGCTTTCGTTTAGTAATTTTGGATCGGCGCAATATCCGCAATCCAATAAAGTGAGAGCAGCCGTAGAAATGATGAAGCAAAAGTATCCCGAATTTATTGTTGACGGAGAAATGCAGGTTGACGCAGCCGTGGTTCAAGAAGAATTACATGAATATTTCCCATTCTCAAATTTAAAAGGAAGAGCTAACGTTCTCATTTTCCCGAACCTGGATGCAGGAAATATTGCGTACAAACTTTTATGGAGAATCGGCGGTGCGGAAGTTATAGGACCGATTATTATGGGCTTAAGTAAACCTGTTCACGTTCTTCAGAAAGGCGCTGAGATAGAACACATTGTTGATATGGCTGCTATTGCAGTTGTTGAAGCGAACGAAAAGAAAGGAAGTAAATAAACTTCGAAGTAGTCGGTTCGTAATTGGAGAACCAGAATTCAGTAGTCAGCATAACTTGATAGAAACCTCCGGTGTTTTAGAAACGCCGGAGGTTTTGTTTTATAATTCTCAACGAATGTTTTTTCTACTTTACCGGAAGTGAAATAATAAATTTTGTTCCCTCATCTATTTTACTTTCAACAGAAATATTTCCGCCGTGTTTATCAATAAACTCTTTACACAGCAGCAGCCCCAGCCCGGTTCCTTTTTCCCCTTTTGTTCCCTTTGTCGTGATAGTTTTATCAAGTCTAAAAAGATTTTGTTGTACCTTCTCCGGCATACCGATTCCGTTATCTGAAATTTCGACTTCTACTTTATCCTCTGAAATAGCTGCAGATAATTTGATTATCCCTTTTTTCTCGTTCGTAAATTTAATACTGTTAGAAAGAAAATTCCGCAGTACGGTTTTCAGCATTTCCGCATCGGCGGTAACATGAATTGTTTCGGGAACATCTGAAAGAAGTTGAATATTTTTGTTGTTTGCTAGCGGTTCAAGCAGTGTGATAGTTTCATCAACAAGGGATTTTAACTGATAATCTTTCGGATTGAATTCCATTCTTCCTGTATTTGTCCGCGCCCAGAGGAGTAAATTTTCCAGCAGTTGATAACTTTGTTTTGAAGCGGTTGCAATATGTTCTATGAATTGATGTTTTTCTTCTTCAGACAGAGATTGGTAATCTTCCAACAAGATATCCGTAAGTCCAAAGATAGCGTTAAACGGGGCGCGCAAATCATGTGCAATAATTCTGAAAAAAGTATCTTTCATCGCGTGGAGTTCTTTTAACTCTTTGTTAATCTTATTAAGCGTTTTATTCTTCACCACAACTCCAAAGGCAAGAAGAAAAATAAGTAACGCAATAAGAAGAATATAGGTGAACTGGCGTTTTTGTCCCTCAACTTCTTGCATTAAGAGCCTATTCTCGCGCTCTTTTTTTTCAGATTGATAAAGCGCTTCAATGCTGGTTAATTTAGAAAAATTTTCCGCCTCGGTGATAGAATCCTTGAGAGCGTGATGCTGTTTTAAAAAGACAAGCGCTGAATCAAAACGGTTGATAAGTTCATAATATTCGGCGGTAAAACGCAACGACTCGCTAATCAATTTTGGTGAGTTAATTTTTTGAGCCAATGCAAGCGCATCTTTAATAAAGGGATATCCGATAGTCGGATTATTTATTTTTGTATATGCTAAACCGAGATTTTGACCGGCAATGATAATTTCTTCTTTGTAATCCAACTCACGGAAATTTTTCAAAGCTTCAGTAAAATATTCTATGGCTTTTGTGTTATTCTTTTTAACGGAATAAATTTTTCCCATCCCAATCCAGCAATCCCCAAGCCCCCGTTTATCATTCTTTTCGCGGTAAATCTTTTCTATATTTTGATAGGATTGAAGAGCCTCATCGTACTTGCCCATCAAGAAATAGACTCCGGCAATATGGTCCAAAGTCCGCGCCTTTTCATTTTCATTTCGCTGCACCTCACGGATGTTCAGCGCGTATTGATAATACGTTAACGCTCTTCCGTAATTTTTTTGAATGACAAAAACCGATCCTATGGTCAAATTCGCAAAAGCCATTCCGTCTAAGTGATTGATCTTTTCAAAAATTCGAAGGGCGTGAATAATATTTTC
>JALNWB010000035.1 GCA_023231105.1 Ignavibacteriaceae bacterium
CGGATTTAGCGCCCCCTCACCCGACGCTTACAATTTCTTTTTGAATATGGGACCGCTCAAAAATGCTAACGAGAAATATTTCAAGAATACTATTTCATTTTGGAATGAAGTTACCCGGCACGGAACGTATGATGATTTTTGGCAATCGAGAAATACATTTCCTCATTTCAATAAAATAAAACCTGCGGTGTTAACCGTTGGCGGATGGTATGATGCCGAAGATTTGTACGGAACTTTTCACACCTATCAATCGATTGAAGAAAAAAATCCCGAAGCTTTTAACAAGATCGTAGTTGGTCCATGGATTCATGGAGGCTGGAATAGAACCAAAGGAAATGAACTTAACGCAATTTCCTTTGGAAGCAATACAAGCGAGTATTATCAAGATAGTATTGAATTTCCCTTCTTCAACTATTATTTAAAAGGAAAAAGTTCTCTCGCCTTGCCGGAAGCTTCAATCTTTATCACCGGTTCAAACGAATGGAGAAAATTTGACACCTGGCCTCCCAAAAATTCCGAGGTGAAAAATTTATTTATCACCCAAGGGAACAAATTATCGTTTGATAATTCGACAAATAATACTTTTGATGAATTTGTAAGTGATCCAAATAAACCGGTTCCCTACACGGCAAAGCAGTTAGACGCGCGCTCATTTTACAATCGTGAATATATGATTGAAGATCAGCGTTTTGCTGCAACACGACCGGATGTGCTTGTTTATCAAACAGATGTTTTGGAAGATAGTCTCACCATCGTCGGACCAATTGGAGCCGAACTTTACGTCTCAACAACCGGAACCGATGCTGATTGGATAGTAAAAGTAATTGATGTTTTTCCGGACAGCGCTGTAAATCCGAAACAAAATCCGCAGCAATTTGAGATGGGGGGATTTCAACAGTTGATTCGTGGTGAAATTATGCGCGGTAAATTTAGAAACAGCTATGAATATCCGGAGCCATTTAAACCGGGAGAAGTAACAAAGGTTAATTTAACTTTGCAAGATGTAGCGCATACTTTTCTTAAAGGACACAAAATTATGGTGCAGATCCAAAGCAGTTGGTTCCCATTTTTCGATCGTAATCCGCAAAAGTTTTGTGACATTTATAATGCAGACGAAAAAGATTTTCAAAAAGCAACACACCGCGTATTCCATTCAGTAAAATATCCCTCTGCAATCCAAATTAATTTATTAAAGGAGAAAAAATAAGATGCTGAAAAAAAGTTTGTTTCTCTTTTGCCTTTTCGTTTCCGTTTCATTTGCTCAAGTAAATGTTGAGAAAGAAAAAGAAGCGATAAAGAAAGCCGATATTGAATTTTCTAATCTGTCTGTAAAAGAAGGATTTCATAAAGCATTTCTTGCTTATGTTGCCGATGACGGCGTGTTGCTTCGTCCGAACAGTTATCCTTTTGAAGGAAGAAAAGCGATTGAAGAACTCTACTCAAAAAGCAGCGATTCTTCTTATACCCTAATCTGGAAACCATCATTTGCGGATGTTTCTTCCTCCGGCGATATGGGTTATACTTACGGCACTTGGGAATTAAAAGTAAAAACCGGAGATGACAAACCAATTTACGGAACTTATGCAACCTTTTGGAAAAAAGATAAAACCGGAAAATGGAAGTTTGTTTTAGATACCGGAAATGACGGATTAAGTAAAGAGGAAAACTAAGCTGCTATTAAATGCTCTAAAGAAATCACCTTAGCTGCATAAAGTAAACAAGCTCTAATATCTTCTTTTTGCAAAAAAGGATAAGCGTCCATTATTTCCTCCTCAGTTTGACCGTTTGCTAATTTTTCTAGAATAATTTCTACGGTTAAGCGGGAATTTTTAACAATGGGTTTTCCCATCATTACTTTGGGATTTGTTTCAATACGTTTTAATAATTGTTCGTTGTTCATATCATTTTTTTGTGCTCAAATGTGTTTCTAATTTAATTTATTAAGAATTAAGAAAAAAGCTATTCATCTCCCAATGTCTTGGACTTATTAATGCAATTGTATCTTACTTTACATTTCCTTCGCTATCGGTTTTGATTAAATAAACATCAGAGAAAATTTGTCGATTACTCATAAACCCACCATCCAGAGTTTGTTCTACGGAATTGTCAGTGTAAGGGCTACTTCCACCAAAACATTTAATAAAAGTCTAAAAAACTTAATTATTTTTTGCTCCTTCTTTTATCCAGGTTTTTATTCCTGTGATTTGATTTTGTGTTAATCCCGGATATCCAAAGGGAGGCATGCTGTTTGATCCCAATTGTCCTTCAATTGCCCAGACAAGCCGTGAAGTTTCCGGCTCGTAATCGTTAATAATTCCGGGGACATGCGCATTTGTCCATGTTGTTAAACTCAAACTTCCCGCTCGCGTTTTATCATCATGGCAACCTGAACTTGTACACTTCACATTAAAAACGGGTTGGATATGTTTCCCGAACGAAACATTGGAGGATGGAATATTTGAAAGAGTTGATCTCCGAAACGTCACGGTTATTACCAACGAACTTGAGGTATTATTATCACCGTCGTAAGCTTTTGCATAAATAGAATGTTGGGAACTATCGGTAATCAAAGAAGGGTACCAAAGGTATTTAAATGGGGGAACAGAAAATGTTTTAACAACAATGTTGTCAATGAGAATTTCAACTTTAACAATTCCCTTATCATCAGTTGCAGTTATATCAATAGTAACAGAATCAATTATAGTAGAATTATTTGCAGGAGAAAGGATTTTGACTACTGGTGTAGTTGGCGTTTGTTCTACTGGATTACTGCTTTCTTTTTTACAGCCAATTAAAAGAAAAAACAAAACCGGAATAATTAAATAACATTTCATGCAATACCCACAAGTTTTTTGATAAATAGAAACAATCTCAGCGCTTTTTCAAAAACAACTAATTGTTTTGCTGGAAATTAAGACAGTAGATGGAATAAATCAATTTTAACCTTAAGAAACCTAAAACGGAAAGTCTTCTTTGTAATCAACTTTCTGCTCAAGCTTTTTTTCTTTGTTAATCTTTGCGGTTAAGTGTTTTGGATTTCCTTCAACATAAATTGCTTTGTACGGTTTTGTGGGACAAGCAAATTCACACGCGCCGCAGCCGATGCAAAACTCATCTTTCACTTCCGGAATTACGAGTTTGTTTTTATACGGAACCATATTAACCGCTTTGGTCGGGCAATGTTCCGAACATGCGCCGCAATCTGTGTTTTCAGTATTAACAATGCAATTATCCTTTACAAATTTTGCTTTGCCAAGCTGTTTTAATTTCTTTGTTTCAAGAGAGATCGGAGAAATTGCACTCGTCGGGCAAACGTCTCCGCACAGTTTACATTCAAAATTGCAAAAGCCGGTTTGGAAATCCATCCGCGGTTGGAACATTCCAAGCAATCCGTATTCCAAATAAGTAGGCTGCAAAACCTGCGTAGGACAAACGCTTACACACAAATGACACGATGTACAGTTTTGCGTAAAATTATTTCTGCTTTGAGAACCCGGCGGCGTAACAGGATTTTTTCTAAATACCGCAACCTTGCTTTTCTTCTTCGGAGTAATTTTAATCTGGCTTAAAGATATTCCCGTCAATCCGACAGCATAAACCAATGTGTTAAACAAAAAATTTCTTTTGGAATGGCTGATTTGTTCTTCACGTTCAGTTGCTCGCGTTTCTTCTATGTTTTGCTGATTCTTTTTAGATGAAGAAAGAAATCCATACTCGAATTTCATTCCATCGGTAGGACAAACATCAAAGCAGTTGAAGCAGGCAACGCACCGGTCGAAATCAACGGTTTTCTTTTTTGTATCGATGCAATTTGACTTGCAAACGCGTTCACAAATTCCGCATGATTTACAACTCTTCTCGTCAACTGCAATTTTCACAAAAGAATATTTTGAAACTAAGCCGAGCAAAGTCCCAACCGGACAAACGGTGTTGCAGTACAATCTTCCCTTTGTAAATGACAAATAGCCAACGAGCATAAAAATTACAAATGCAAACAATAACGAAAATGTTTCCACTCCTTTGTACTCAAAAGGATAAACGATGTACAAATTCATCTTTTCAAAAAGGAAAGCAAGGGAGTTATTCACTATTATTAATAAAGGGCGAAAGAGATGCGCAGATATTTTTCCAAAACTGCTGTAGGGATCGAGAAGGTTAATAAAAAATATTGTTCCGCTAAGAAATGGAATTACAGCCAAAGCAAAAAAAGAATAACGCCACCAATTATTACTCTTTTCATATCGAAAAAATTCCCTCTTTTTTTTCTCCTTTTTCTTTTTCAGTATTCTTGAGAGAAATGAAATCACATCTTGCAAAGTTCCGAGCGGACAAATCGATGAGCAATAAACTCTTCCAGAAAAAAGCGTAAGCAGAAGAATAACGATGAATCCAATTGCACCTAATCCGGCAATACTAATAAATTTTACAAAAGAAGGAATGAATTGTAAAAACAATACTTTTGAATAGACTGACGGCGGAAGGATATTTCGATAATCAAGAAAAAGACTAATGGTAAAAAGAAAAAACAAAAGCGAAACGGCAACACGGATTTTCTTTAAAGCGGTTACATTCATTTATAGTTTGGTTACAAGATAATCCGGTTGATGTTCAGTTTGCTCAAATCCTTTTGCCCAACTTTCAATTCATCCGCATAATTAATATATGGAACATCTGCTATGTCAATGCCAAATAATTTTGCGGCGGCAGTATCGGCAGCTAAAATATCGGTGGAAATAATTTGAGATTTCAAAGTTAGAAGATCATCTTTCGAAACTCCGCGCGGACCATTTCTTTTCATTACCAGGTATGCATCAACAATATTTAAATCCGGTTTTTTGAACGTTGCAAAATCAGCGATGCATTGATGGAGATCGTTTTGATGCCAGAATCTGCGGTCCCAAACTACTCCCATTAAATTTTTCATTCCTGCGGTTATTTTTCCACCGCCATGATGTTTCAAGATCGGTACATTGATAAAAACATCGGATTCAAGAATAAGTTCGTGGACTTTTGAGGAAGTTAACCGCTTCCCCTTTTTTACGTCAACTTTGTGATAATAACTTTCGCTTTCTCCACTTACGATTTTTCCCCCCGCATCTTTTACGGCTTTTTCAATTCCGCTATTTGTATAACAGCGATTCCAATTATCGCATGTATGATCAAACACATAAACATCTTTTGCCCCGGCATTAAAACAGTGTTTAATTATGTGCGCGACTAATTTTGGATTTGTGTTTGCGGCTAATTCCGGTTTAACATCCCAGCCGATGTTTGGTTTGATAACAACTTTTTGATTTTTCTTTACAAAATTTTTCATTCCGCCAAGTGAGGCGATCGCCTTATCAAACATGGCTTCCGGCTCGCCTCCTTTAATTGCAACAAGATCATAATCGGAAGAAAGAGAGGAAGAGTTATAGGGATAAACATCGGAATAATTTCCAAATACAATTGCGCCGGAAGTTAAGAGACTTGCTTTAATAAATTTTCTTCTGTCCATAACAACACCTTTTTCTAGTTGTTCAATAAAGAAATTTTGTGTGTGGAAATATAAAAAATTTTAGGAAAGAAGTTTAATTTGAAAAGCGCTAAAAGAAATCACCCGGTGGAATGAAAGTGGTTATTCGTCTTTCATATCGCGAGTCATCAAATCTGTAGTTGCTTTTATCGGGTCTTTATCTTCAAAAAGAATTTTATACACTTCGTTAGTGATGGGCGCATCAATCCCGATTTTTTTAGCAAGTTGAGACGCTGAACGGCTTGTTTCAACACCTTCGGCAACCGCATACATGTTTTTTAAAATTTCTTTCAACTTTAATCCGCTTCCTAATTTTTCACCGACGTAACGATTTCGACTGTGCTGGCTCATGCAGGTAACAATCAAATCGCCTATACCGGATAAGCCCGAAAACGTTTCCGGTTTAGCTCCCATGGCAATTCCCATTCGAGAAATTTCAGCAATACCGCGGGTCATAATTGCAGCTTTTGTGTTGTCGCCGAATTTTGCACCGTCAATAATTCCGGCGCCGATAGCCATTACATTTTTAAAAGCTCCGCCAAGTTCAACACCTAATAAATCAGTTGATGAATAAACGCGGAAATAAGAATTCATAAATGCCGCTTGAATGGTTTTTGAGGTTTCTTTTATCGTAGATGCAGAAACTACGGCTGTTGGAATTCGTTTACAAACTTCTTCCGCATGACTTGGTCCCGAAAGAATTCCCAATTGCTCATCTTTGATATTTGGAAAAACATCTTTCAGCATGTTCGACATCGTCATCAACGTTTTGTTTTCAATTCCTTTAGCAACATTTACAAAAATTGTATTCTTGACATCGGCAAATGCAATTTGCTCCATCACGCTTCGCAGAAATTGAGAAGGAACTGCAAGCACTAATAAATTTTTATCTGTAATTGATTCTTGTAAGCGAAAGGAGATTTCTAAATCTTCCGGTATGGGAGTTCCGGGAAGGTACGTTTTGTTTTCATGTTTTTTAATCATCTCTTTGGCAAAACTTTTTTTATATTCCCAAAGAGTAACCTTGTGTCCGTTATAGTGAAGCAGAATTGCAAGGGTTGTTCCCCAGGCGCCTGCTCCTAATACCGCTACTTTCATTTCCGTTTAGCTTTTCTTTTTTGCGAAACTGATTTTGCTTTCTATTCCGTTAATAATTCTTGAAATATTCTTCCTGTGAGTATACACTACCAGAACAGCCAGTCCTATAAGAAATGGAAGAAGCGTTCCATATCCTTCGATATGAGCATGAAAAATATTTTCTCTGATAATCATCGTTAAGGGGATTGAGATAGCCGCTAAAATTGAACCAAGTGAAACGTATCTTGAAATGATGATAGCGAGGAAGAAAATTCCGACACCAACTAAAAGATCAACCGTAGCGAGAGCAACTAAAATTCCCATTCCGGTCGCAATTCCTTTTCCACCTTTAAAGCTTGCAAAGACAGACCACACGTGTCCAAGCACCGCGGTAATACCGGCGATTAACTGCACAAGCGTAAAATCATCGAAAGGAGTTAGATTATTGAAAGGGAAATTTCCATAATAAAGACGGGAGATTAGTACAACCGCAAAAACACCTTTTAAAGCATCTAAAATGATAACTAGAAGACCATACTTCCATCCGAGGATACGCCAAACATTTGTACCGCCGGCATTTCCGCTTCCGTGTTCACGAATATCGATTCCTTTTGCCGCGCGGCTAACAATTAAACTTGTTGGAATCGAACCAATCAAATACGAAAGTAAGATAACTACACCAAGTAAAAACATATCACGTTCCATTCTTTATTATAAATATCTGCAAAGAAAATATAAACTGCATTTGCATCCATTGCAAGTTAAAACTTTCTTAAAAGAAATCAAATCACTTTAATTATCGCTGAAATGGGGAATTTATCGAGTGAGTTTTTTCTTCCAAAGTAAAATTTGTTCTTTAACCAATTCAGGATTTGGTGAGCCGAAAGTTTTCTTTCGCGAAAGTGCTGATGAAATATCGAAAAGTTTTAATGCCGTTTCATCAATCCCGATAGCTATCGAGACTATTTTTTTCAACTCATCCAATGTAAGTTGATTTAGTTTGCACTTTTTTGTTTCTGCTAACTTCACAACTTCGCCAACAAGATGATGCGCTTGCCTAAACGGAATTCCTTTCAGTACAAGCCAATCGGCTAAATCCGTTGCAAGAGAAAAATCACCGTTCAACTCTTCGGTATATCTTTCGGAATTAATTTCCATTCCAATAAACATAAGTTGCATGACTTCAAGCGAAGTGAAATAAGTATAAACGGAATCAAAGAGCGGTTCTTTATCTTCTTGAAAATCACGGTTATAACTGAGCGGCAGACTTTTCATTGTTGAAAGAAATCCAAACGCATTGCCGAAAACTCTTCCGCTTTTTCCGCGGATAAGTTCGGCGAGATCTGAATTTTTCTTTTGCGGCATTAAAGAGGAACCGGTTGTAACATCATCGCTCAATCTCACAAACTTCCATTCTTGTGAAGTCCACAAAATAATTTCTTCACTTAATCGGGAAAGGTGCATCATTCCAACCGAACAAGCGTTAAGAAAATCGAGTACGAAGTCTCTATCGGAAATTGCGTCAAGCGCATTTGCGGAATTTTTCGCGAAGCCAAGTTTTTGCGCTGTAAAATTTCTATCAAGCGGAAGTGTAGAACCGGCTAACGCGCCGCATCCAAGGGGTGAAACGTCCGCTTCATCTAAAACAAATTGTATCCTTTGTTTATCGCGCTCAAGCATTTCAACATAAGCAAGAAGATGAAATGCAAAAGAGATCGGCTGAGCTCTTTGCAAATGCGTGTAACCGGGAATGATTGTTCCGGTATGTTCTTCAGCGGTTTTAAGTAACTGCTGTTGAAGTTCGGTAATTGTATTTTTTAATTGAAGAGAATTTTTTTTTGTCCATAACCGCAAGTCGGCAGCAACTTGATCATTTCTGCTTCTGCCGGTGTGAAGTTTATCGGCGGTTTCTCCGATCAATTCTTTTAAATGCGATTCAATTGCGGAGTGAATGTCTTCGAACCGTGCGGGATCCGGTTTCCAGGTTTCATTAAGAAACTCATCCCGGATTATTTCTAACCCGGAATGAATTTTCTGTGCTTCTTCATTTGTGAGTATTCCAATCTCTGCAAGCATTGCAGAATGCGCGATGCTTACTTCAATGTCTTCTTCGCAGAGCGCAACATCAAACGAAAGCGATGAAGAAAACTCCAACGCTTTTTGATTAAGCGACTTTGAAAATCTTCCGCCCCAAAGCATTAGTGGGTAACCTCGTGCGCCCTTGCTTCACTTGGAGTGTTTGCAGCTTTTACGAGACTTAACGTTTTATACGGCAAACCGTAAATAGCTAAAAATCCTTCCGCAGCTTTGTGATCAAATTTATCTTCAACGGTATAGGTGGCTAAATCTTTATTGTAAAGACTGAAGAGCGAGCTTCTCGAAAATACGGTAATATTTCCTTTGTAAAATTCTAAAGTTACTGAGCCCGTAATATTTTCTTGAGAGACATCAACAAAAGCCATTAGTGAATTGAACAGCGGCGAGAACCACAAGCCGTCATAAATAAGATTTGCAACTTTGTTTGAGATTTCTTGTTTGTACCGGAAAGTTTCTTTATCGAGAATAAGTTTTTCCAATTCTTTATGCGCCGCATGAAGAATAACCGCTGCCGGAGCCTCATAAACTTCTCTTGATTTAATTCCCACAACTCTATTTTCAATCAAGTCCATTCTTCCGATGCCGTGTTTGCCGCCGATGAAGTTTAATGTTTTTACAAGCTCAACAGCTGAAAATGAAATACCGTTTAGAGAAACCGGAATTCCTTTTTGAAATTCAATTGAAATTTTTTCTGATTGTTCCGGTGCGTTTTTAGGAGAGGAAGTAATTTGATAAGCGTCGTCCGGTGGCGGAACTGTTGGGTCTTCCAAAATGCCGCACTCAACCGCAATGCCCCAAAGATTTTCATCAATGGAGTAGGGAGAATCTTTTTTTATTTTGATCGGAATTTTATGCTCAAGCGCGTAATCAATTTCTTCTTCTCTGCTTTTGAATTCCCAAATTCTAAGCGGCGCAAGAATTTGCATTTGCGGCGCCAACGTTTGTATGCCTACTTCAAAACGAACTTGATCATTTCCTTTACCGGTGCAGCCGTGAGCAATGGTATCAGCTCCTTCTGCTATGGCAATATCAACCATTAACTTAGCAAGCAAAGGTCTTCCGATAGCCGTTGCCATTGGGTATTGTCCTTCATATAAAGCGCCTGCTTTTAAAGCTTTCCAAACATAATCCGTAATAAATTCTTTTTGTAAATCTAAAATATATGATTTTGAAGCGCCGGTAAATTTAGCTTTTTCTTCCAGATTTTCGATTTCATCTTTTTGTCCAAGGTTTCCGGTCACCGTAATTAATTCTGCATCGTATTTATTTTTCAGCCAATGAACCATAACGGAAGTATCAAGTCCGCCCGAATAAGCAACCACAATTTTTTTATATGACATTCTTTCTCCTATTTTATTCTTTGTGAAGGGTTTTCCGACATTATTTTTTTAATCAGCGAAATAATATTCGGAATACTACTTTGTTTATTTGGAATGATCAGCACGGTATCATCGCCGCCAATCGTTCCGATAATTTCTTCTTTGTTCCAACGGTCAATGTAGTGGGCAACACCTTGCGCTCTGCCGGCAAGCGTTCTTACGATAACTGCGGATTCATTATGATGAACCGTAAGAATTTCAAAACCGACAAGTCTGGCGATTTGCTTGCCGCTTTCTTCTGCATTTAAAATGTAGCGAACACCGTATTCCGAAAAAATTCTTACAACGCCAAGCTCTGCAAAATCTCTGCTTAATGTTGCCTGGGTAATATCGTATCCATCGCGCTTCAGATAAACAAGAAGCTCTTCTTGATTAGCTATATGCTTGATCTGAAGGATTTCTTTGATCCGGTTTTGTCTTTTTAATTTTGAAGCCATGATGTGTTCCTCTTCTCTTTATTTTAAAATTATTGTCCCGACTTGTCGGGATTGCAGCTGCTTAACTTCGGCTTGGCGAAATTTATCAACAACTTTGTTCAAAGTCAAAAGAAATAAATCTATTTCTTTTTGATTTATAACAAATGGAGGAAGCAGCCGAAGCGTATTATTTCCGGAAGTTCCGGTAACAACACCGTTTTCGAGAAGCTCTTTCATAAAATCTTTTACATTGATCGAAGCATCCAATTCAATTCCTACCATTAATCCGCATCCGCGAACATCAATAACTTTTTCTAATTGAAGATTTTTTATTCTGCTTATAAGAGCATCACCTAATTTTTGAATTTTTTCTAGAATATCTTCCGTAAGCAATTCCGATACCGCCAATGCTGCGACAAGTGCAACAGGATTTCCGCCAAAAGTCGAACCGTGATCGCCGGGTTGAATTGCATCCGCAACTTTTTCGGAACAAATTACTGCGCCAAGCGGAAGACCGTTTGCAATTCCTTTTGCAAGCGTAATAATATCAGGTTGAATTTCCGCCCATTGATAAGCGAAATATTTTCCCGTTCTGCCAAGTCCTGTTTGAACTTCATCAACAATAAGAAGAAGATTATTCGCATCGCAAATTGCCCGCAATTTTTTCAAGTAATCTGCGGAAGGAACAATAACTCCGTTTTCACCTTGAATAGGTTCAATCATAATTGCAACGGTATCTTCGTTGATCGAATCATTGATCGCATCAATATCGTTATAAGGTACGTGCGTAAAACCGGGAGTGAGCGGAAAAAATCCCTGCCACAATTTATATTGAGCGGAAGCTGAAAGGCTTCCCATTGTTCTACCGTGAAATCCGCCGAGTGCGGTAATGATGGTTGATTTTCCTTTGCCGAATTTTCGTGCAAATTTTATCGCCGCTTCATTCGCTTCGGTTCCCGAATTGCAGAAAAAAACTTTTGAGAGTTTGGATTGATCGGTAAGTTTTTGCGCAACTTTTTCTTGCAGCGATATTTCAAAAAGATTAGAAGTGTGCCAAATCTTATCAACTTGATCGTGCACGGCTTTTGTAATGTGCGGATGCGCGTGACCGAAACTTGTTACTGCGATTCCACTGAGAAAGTCGAGATACTTTTTTCCGTTTGCATCAAAAAGGAAAGAGCCTTCTCCTTTTACGAATTCAACGGGTAAACGGTTATAATTTTTTAAGAGCGAAGAATTATTATGCTGTTCCATTGGCTGTTATCCACGTTCCTTTCATTTTTGTATTAAACATTTTTGAGTTGGGTTTTAGTTCAACATCGTCACCGATCCAAATTTTATTAATTCCTTTTTGCAGCAGTTCAATGCAGCTTTGCATTTTAGGGATCATACCACCGGTAATTTCACCTTCAGCGATACCGCAATCAATTTCCTTTTCATCTAAAAAACTTTTCACTTCACCGTTAAGCATAACGCCGGCAACATCGGAAATGAAAAGAACCGTATCAGCCTTTATCGAAGCCGCCAAAACTTCACAGAAAACATCAGCGTTTACATTCATCAGGTTTCCTTCGTGGTCCCGGCACACGCTGGAAAAAACCGGGATAACTTTTTCTTTTAAAAGATTTTTCACCCAGGAAATATTTCCATTTAATTTGGGATAACCAACAAATCCTAATTTCTTGTCGAGATAATCGGCAACAAAAAGATTTCTATCTACACCGGAAAGTCCCATTGCTTCCAACCCTTTTGCGTGGAGGTAGCCAATGATTTTTTGGTTCAATAATCCGGCTTGCACCGCGGCTACGATATCCATTATTTCGGCTGTGGTAACCCGTTGACCGTTTACAAATTTTACATCGCAATCCAATTTGGTTGACCAATCGGAAATCGTATTTCCGGCACCATGGACAAGGATGATTCCGTTGTATTGCTTGTACAATTCCGAAAGAATATTGCTCCATTTTTCATCTTGAATAAAGGCTGATAGAGCTTTGCCGCTAAGTTTAAGGATAATTGTTTTCATAACGTTACGTCCTGTAGTTAGCATTAATTTTTATATAATTTTCCGAAAAATCGCAAGTCCACCAGGTGGAGTTCGCTTCTCCCGCAGCCAGATTGACTGAAACCGTGTATTCTTTTTTTACCAAAATTTCCTTTGCTGCTTTTTCGTCAAGAACGATTTCGTAATTTGGTTTTAAGATTGCAAGTTCATCAAAATAAATTGAGACTTTTGCGGGATCAAACTCTGCGCCGCTATTACCGGCTGCGGAAAGGATTCTTCCCCAGTTTGCATCTTCACCACAGAATGCAGTTTTTACTAATGGAGAATTTGAGATAGCTTTTGCAACGGCGTTTGCATCTTCTTCAGTCTTCGCCCCTTTAACTGCAACGGTCACAAGCTTGGTAGCTCCTTCACCGTCGGAGACAATTGACTTTGCCATTACGATGCAAAACTTTGTAAGTGCAGCGAGAAAAGTTTTATAATCTTCAGAATCTTTTTTAATTGAAATATTCGCGGCTCCGTTAGCAAGCAGAACAACCATATCGTTTGTGCTTGTATCGCCGTCAACGGTAATTTTGTTGAATGAATTTTTTACCGCTTCGCTTAAAAGTTTCTGCAAAAGATGTTTTTCGATTGCAGCATCGGTAGCAATAAAGGCAAGCATTGTAGCCATGTTCGGCATTATCATTCCGCTGCCTTTGCAAATTCCGCCGATAGTAACATCTCCGCTTGAAAGCTTTACCGTTTTCGCATATGATTTACTGATCAAGTCGGTAGTCATAATAGCTTTGGCGGCATCATATCCGCCGCTGTGAGTAAGCGAAGGAATAATTTCGTCAACGCCTTTTTTTATTTTTTCAATCGGAAGTTTAACGCCAATCACTCCGGTTGAGCTGATAAGCACTTCATCTTGCTGGAGTTTTAATTTTTTAGCGCAATACTTTTGCATTTCCAAAGCATCTGCGTAACCTTGTTCACCGGTACATGCGTTGGCGTTGCCTGAATTAACCAAAACCGCTTGCACATGTGAAGATTTTTTCAAAGCTTCTTTTGAAACCAATAACGTCGCGGCTTGAACTTTATTTAATGTAAAGGTGCCTGCGGCTGTTGCCGGATATTCTGAATAAATAAGCGCTAAGTCTTTCCGTTTCTTTTTAATACCTGCAAAAATTCCGGCGGCTTTAATTCCTTTAACTGAAGTAATAGAACCTTCTTTATGAAAGTGCTGCATGTTTTACCTCCTTCTGCAAAATACCGAGCGATTCATCCCAGCCATAAAGTTTGTTCATGTTTTGAATTGCTTGTCCCGCAGCGCCTTTAACAAGATTATCAATTGCCGTAGTTACGACAACTTTCTTTTCTTTTACCGAAACATTTATATCGCAAAAATTTGAGTTTATCACCCACTTCAATTCCGGCGGCATCTTTCTAATTCTAACAAACGAACTTTCTTCATAAACTTGTTTATAAATTTTCTGCACGGAAGCTTCATCAACATTATTTTTTAAGTGAATAAAACTTGTGGCATAAATTCCAACCGCAACCGGCAGCAAATGTGTTGTAAAAGCAAAAGGAGAATGAAAACCGTTCTTATATAATGTCTGCAAAATTTCCGGTTCGTGTCTGTGGGTATTAACATTGTAAGCTTTTACATTTCCTTCCATTTCGGTTAAGAGAAATTCTGATTTTGGAGATTTTCCGGCGCCGCTTGTGCCGGAATAAGCTGAACAGCTAACGCTGACAATATCATCTCCAAAATTTTTAACGATAGGAAGGAGAGAAAGTAAAACTGCCGTAGGATAACATCCGGGATTAGCAATTAATTGTGCATCGGTGTATTCGGTTTTATAAAAATCTGCAAGCCCGTACACTTTTGATTTTAAAAGATATGAAGATGAATGTTCAAGCTTATACCATTGCAAATAGAGTTCTTCAAAATCCAACCGGTAATCGCCTCCAAGATCAATCACTTTTTTCCCTTTGCTGATTAACGCAGGAACGAAGTTCAATGCCTCTCCGTGCGGGAGAGTTAAAAAATAAAGATCATGATCAAAAGAAACCGATTTAATGGATAAAACTTTTTTGTCTTCGATCATACCTTCGATATCGGGAAATAAAGTGGAAAGATTTTCGTCTGCTGTTGTGTTGGCATAAACCTCAAAATCCTTAACAAAAGGATGATTGCTGCAAAACTGTATCAGTTTTTTTCCCGTGTAGCCGGTTCCGCCAAGAATGCCTATTGAGATCATTGTAAGTCCTATTAAAAATTTGTAAAATAAAAAAGATGGAAATGCACAGAGAGATGTTATTATTGTCCCCTGCGGGGACGCGGAGAACTAAATGTAAATACCGGGGCTGTTGTGTTTAATTTCATCTTGAAAATTTAATAGAATTTTGATTCAAATGTAAGGAAGGAAGGAATATTTGTCAAGCCTAAAGAAGCATATAATTACAATAATTTTCTAAATACTGGAACAATCCACCAACAAGCTGTATTAATATCCAGAAATGGGAAAACAAGTAACTTATCAAGTGACTGAGGTTATTTCAAAATGGCAAAAATGTTTTTAGGAGAAAAACGCAACGGCAAGAATGAATGGATGAATGAAACGAATATTTCGAAGCACAATCCTCCTTAAAGAGGAAATTATTCTGAACATCCAAACCCGAAGCCACCCAATTAGACCGCGCTTCAGCGTGGTCACTGTTGAGGTGCAAATTAGACATATTCTATATTATGTTCTTAATCTTAAAATAGCCATCGCCTTTATCTGGGTAACCATCCTCTAAATCAATAAAATAACCTTCGCCAACTTTCTTAGCATTTCTATTGAAAAGTGTTTTAAGATAATTTCTACTATGAAAATAATACAATCGATTATAGACATAGAACTTATTGTGGGCTTCTTCAATATTGACGATAATTAGTTCATAGTTTTTTATCTGAAGAACTAATACTTGTGGATAGCGACCTCTTCTACGAATTATTTTACTAATTTTGAAACCTTCAAGATTCGTGTGCGCAAAGATAGAAAAGGCAATCTCCGGAATTGTTAAGAGACCATTTAGAGAATTAGTAATAAATCCAGCTTTTGCAAGATATACATCGATTGTATTAAAAAAACACTCTTGACCAAGAATTTCAAAATAGTTTGGGATTAATTCATTTATTTCAATTGAGCTAATGTTACTACAAAACTCAAATCGACAAATTGGTAAAGGGAATTTATAAATGTCATCAGAAAATGCTAATGGAGCTTCAAGAACATTTGATTTTCCTTTTAATGTTATTGTATCATCAACAACTAAATGAATCTCACCGCTTTGTTTCTTTTTCTTTGAACAACCATGATATGTCAAGTGGGTTCGGGGAGTGCTTATTGTTTTTTGAGTTGTTTTACCTTTGAAATAATGGTAACACTCAAACTCTGATGGAATTTGTATTATTAGATCAACTTTTTCATTTTCCTCAGTGAATTTGAATGCCAATATATTTTCTTGTTTGTATGTTGTTTTCAAATAATTAGTCTTTTCAGCAGAGCGATATAAATATGTGCATTTGCTTAATTCTGTGAGCACTCTCGCCTTTTCGTAATCAAATATTTCACCATTATTCAAATTCATTTTTGTATACCTAATTATTCTTATAATTGCACTGAATTAGTTGTTTGTGGTGTAATTATTTTCAGTTTATCGTTTTCAGAAGATAATAGGGGAGAAGGTAAAACCCTGTTTGGTAAGAATTTTAGATATGACACTAACTCAGAAATAAAGCCACCGGATTTCTTGTTTATTTGTACGAACAAACTTAGAAGTGTTTTTGGAGATTAGCAAGAAACGGGGGAAATAATTTTTCTTACAAAAATATCCCAACAACTTCTACATTCGTTATTCCTTGTTCGGTGTTCGTCATTTTGCATTCGCAAGGTTCTGAATACATATTTCCTTCCCCCTTCGCTGTTGACCTTTATCCATCAAACATCCCGGTAGTTTTTATACCTTTAGATCAACAAATTTCCAGAAATTGTTTCTATCAATTTTATATACTGCGGCATTGTACGTCTCCGTAAAAACTTTTGGCACTTTAGTTTTTTTCTTTTCTGAGAATTTGAATTCATAACCGGTAATTACACCGGAGATTTCTTCAATGTAATCAATTTCTTTTTGATCATACGTTCGCCAGAAATAGCTGTTAACTTTTCTATTAGAATAACTGTTTGATTTTATCCTTTCAGAAACACAAAAATTTTCCCATAATGCTCCTACGTCATTCCGCATAGAAAGAGGATTAAAATTATTGATAAGTGCGTTCCGTATCCCGTTATCAAAGAAGTAAATCTTAAATGATTTGGTAAGTTCTTTCCGAATATTCCGCGAAAATGAATTTAATTTAAATACCACAAAACTCTGTTCTAATAGATCAATATATTTTTGAATAGTGAGACTATTTACACCAAGCTTGTTTGCTAATTCGTTATACGTTACTTCGTTTCCTAACTGAAGCGCAAGTGAAACAACTAAATTTTTAAGTAATCCGGATTTTTTAATACCCTCAAATCTTAAAAGGTCTTTAAACAAGTAACTTGAAGCAAGTTCGTTAAGTTTGTTTATAGTAGATTCCTCGTCAGCAAGAAAGATTTCGGGATAAGCGCCAAAACGAAGCAATTTATCTAATTTGGCATCAACCCCAAGCCAGTCTTCTTCACCTTTTAATTCAATCACTGAAAGAGGATAAAGCGTATGATGAATCACTCTTCCGGTCATTGGCTCTGCTGTTTTATTTGCAAGATCAAAACTTGAAGAACCGGTTGCTATTATCTGGATATTTTCGATTGTGTCTGCAATTACTTTTAATATTTTGCCAATATTAGGAATATTTTGGGCTTCATCAAGCACAATTAATTTATAATTGCCAAGAAATGTTTTAAGTTTTTCAGGCTCAGCTTCTTTTAAATTTTGCTCTACTGACAGTATTTCGCAATTCAGATAACGTCCTTCAGTGCCATATTTTTTTAATAAATCTTTAACAAGAGTGGTTTTACCAACCTGTCGGGCGCCATAAAGGATTATTGTTTTCCCTTTAAATAGGTCCTTAGAAATGCTGTTTTCTAATAATCTTTGTATCATGATGTGAAATTTACCATAAAATTTTTGATTACAGTGTGGAATTTAACTGTTTTTCATTAAAAACAATAGAAATTCCTAAAATGTTGCATCTGAATGAAATTGCCATTTTAGATGCCTCAAAAGGATTGTTTTCCCTGCCAACGGCAGACTGCCCTCTGCCAACTGAAGATTGCCGACCGCAGACTGCACTCTCACTTCAAAATCCTTTTCAGCATTTCAAAATCATCTTTGGTCGTAATTTTAAAATTGAGCGGTGAGCCTTCGGAAAGATTGATTTTTTTTCCACTTCTTTCAACCAGCATTGATTCATCTGTTCCAACAAATTTTTCTTTTTTAGCTTTTTCAAAAGCAGAAAGCAATTGATTGTAACGAAAGATTTGCGGTGTTTGTATGTAGTAAATTTGTGAGCGGTTAAGGTAGGTGTGTTCTGTCTTTGTCTTTTTTAGAAGAGTATCTTTTGCCTGTAAACAAACAAGCGCGTTGCCGTTTTTTTCCGCACAGCGGATTGCCTCACCCAAAACTTTTTGCGAAAGTAAAGGGCGCGCGGCATCATGCACAATTACAAGATCATTTTTGTTTAGGTCTGCCATAATAAGCGCGTTGTAAACGGAGTCTTGCCTCTCTTTTCCCCCTTCAACAATTATGGTAAGCTTTGTCAGTTTATATTTCTTCTGAAGTTTTATTATTCGCGGAAATTCTTCGCGGCTTGCGGCAACAATAATTTCATCAATCCTTTTGGCTTTTTGAAAAACTTCTAAAGTGTAAGCGAGAATTTCTTTCCCGTTTATTTTTAGAAATTGCTTTGGAGTAATTCCTCCGAATCTTTTTCCTTTTCCGGCAGCAGGAATGATGGCGATAATCCTGGGCAAGGATGATGGATGATGGTTGATGGTTGATGGAAGAAGTGACATAGGTACTATTAAATTATTGTTTGGAAATTCCAAAACACAAAACACAAATTCCAATTGTAATTTGTGTTTTGATGTTTGGATATTAACTTAAAAAACTCTTCTTAGATGATCAACATTGCATCACCGTAGCTGAGGAACCGGTAATGTTCTTTTAAAGCTTTTTTATACGCCTTCAATACAAATTCAATCTCTCCGAAAGCGGCAACCAGCATCATCAAAGTTGATTCTGGATAATGGAAATTTGTGATCAATTTTGTTCCGATTTGAAATTCATAAGGAGGATAGATGAATTTGTCTGTCCAACCTTTGTTGGCGCGGACGTATCCGTCAGCCGTAACACTACTTTCTAAAGCACGAACCGCGCTTGTTCCGACAACAAAAACATTTTTATGATTTTTTTTCGCTTTGTTAATATGTTCTGCCGTACTTGCCGGAACTTCGAAAAATTCTGAATGCATTCGGTGTTTGGTTAAATCCTCAACTTCAACCGGCTGGAATGTTCCTAATCCAATATGAAGTAATACTGGAACAATATCAACGCCTTTGTTTTTTATCTTTTCTAAAAGTTTGGTTGTAAAGTGGAGGCCTGCAGTTGGAGCTGCAACGGAGCCGTCCGTCTTTGCAAAAACTGTTTGATAATTTTCCTTATCAGCTTTTTCCGGTTCTCGTTTGATGTATGGTGGAAGAGGAGTATGACCAATTTTTTCGATAGATGCAAATACATCGGGTCTGTTAAAACGAACGGTTCTTCCGCGGGAAGTAGTATTATCAATAACCTCGCAGAACAAATCATCATCGAAATAAATTTTATTCCCGATTCTTACTTTGCGCGCGGGGTCAACAATAACATCCCAGATCCACTCGCGGGTATTTAATTCGCGAAGCAGGAACACTTCAATTTTAGCATTCGTTTTTTCTTTTTTCCCATATAAACGAGCTTGAATAACACGGGTATCGTTTATCACGAGAACGTCGCCCTCTTCCATATAGTTCACGATGTGGGAAAAAGTAGTGGTTTCAATAGTTTGTGTCTCGCGATTTAACACCATCATTTGGGATTTATCACGTGGATGCATCGGGTATTTTGCGATGCTCGTTTTGGGTAAATTATAACTAAATTCAGATAACTTCATTTTCTTTCACCTTCTTAATTTGAAATAACAGAGCAAGAGCTCTTACACATTATAAGCGCTCTTACTCTAATTAAGTCCCGCTTAAGCGGGATTATTTTTTCTTTGAACCTTTTTTCTTGTGATCTTTTTTCTTATGATCTTTTCCTTTTTTGCTATGCATTTCTGTAACAACCGCACGGGCAGCAGCCAAACGTGCAATCGGTACGCGAAACGGTGAACAGCTAACATAATTCAACCCTACTCTATGGCAGAATTCTACCGAAGAAGGTTCGCCGCCGTGTTCGCCGCAAATACCGACTTTCAGATCAGGACGTGTGCTTCTTCCTCTTTGTGTTCCGATCTCTAACAATTGACCAACGCCTTCTTGATCAAGCGCTTCGAAAGGATCAATCGGTAAAATTTCTTTATCAACATACATCGGTAAGAATTTTCCGGCGTCGTCGCGTGATAACCCGAATGTCGTTTGGGTTAAATCATTTGTTCCGAAACTGAAAAACTCAGCGCGTTCGGCAATTTTGTCTGCAACTAAAGCAGCGCGCGGTAATTCAATCATCGTTCCAACCAAGTAGTTGATCTTTACTTTCTTTTCAGCCATAACTTCGGAAGCGACTCTGCGGACAATTTCTTCTTGAAGTTTGAATTCAGTTGCTGTGCTTACTAACGGAATCATGATTTCAGGTTTTACTTTGAATCCTTCTTTCATTGCTTCGGCGGCAGCTTCAAAAATTGCGCGGGCTTGCATTTCGGTAATTTCAGGATAGAGAATTCCAAGACGGCATCCTCTAAAGCCGAGCATCGGGTTGAACTCGTGCAAGCTTGACATTTTTTCATGAATTTTTTTAACGCTTACATTTAATGCTTTTGAAAGTTCGGAAATTTCCGCATCAGTATGAGGTAAGAATTCGTGCAGTGGCGGATCGAGTGTTCTAACCGTTACAGGGAAGCCTTTCATCGCTTTAAAAATTCCTTTAAAATCTTCTCTTTGGTAAGGAAGAAGTTCTGCCAACGCGGCTTTTCTGGCTTCAAGAGAATCAGAAAGGATCATTTTTCTCATTGAAAGAATTTTATTTTCACCGAAGAACATATGTTCGGTGCGGCAAAGTCCAATACCTTCAGCGCCGAAAGCAATTGCGTTTTCCGCTTGATCCGGCTGATCTGCATTTGTTCTGATGCCTAATCTTCTAAAGGAATCTGCCCAATTCATCAAGCTGTTGTAAGTTTGAAAAACTGAAGATTCTTTTGCGCTAAGCGTTTTTGTAATAAGAACCTGGATAACTTCCGAAGGTTTTGTTTCGAGTTTGCCTTCAATAACTTCTCCGGTTGAACCATCAATTGAAAGATATTCTCCTTCTCTCACAACAATGTCTTTATTTTCTACGCGGATCGTTCTTTCTTTGTAATCAATTTTTAAATTACCGCAGCCTGCAACGCAAACTTTTCCCATTTGACGGGCAACGAGCGCAGCGTGTGAAGTCATTCCGCCGCGTGCTGTTAAAATACCTTCGGCAGCGTTCATTCCTTTAATGTCTTCGGGAGAAGTTTCGATACGAACAAGAATTACTTTATCTCCTTTAGCAGCCATTTCTTCAGCGTCTTGCGCACTTAACGCAACTTTACCTGAAGCAGCTCCCGGACCGGCGTTCAATCCTTTAGCCAATAATCTTCCGGCGTCAATTGCTTTTTTCTTTTCGGTTAAATCGAAAATTGGTCTGAGCAATTGATTTAATTGATTCGGTTCAATGCGGAGAAGAGCTTCTTCTTTATCGATCAATCTTTCTTTAACCATATCAACCGCCATTTTAACGGCTGCAAAACCGGTTCTCTTACCAACGCGGCATTGAAGCATCCACAGTTTACCTTGCTGGATTGTAAACTCAACATCCATCATGTCTTTGTAATGCTTTTCAAGTTTCAATCTGATGTTATCAAGTTCGCGATAAATTTTGGCGTTATCTTTTTTCAATTCAGAGATAGGAAGCGGAGTTCTTGTTCCGGCAACCACGTCTTCACCTTGTGCATTAAAAAGATATTCACCATAAAAAAGATTATCTCCGTTTGCAGGATCGCGTGTAAACGCAACGCCTGTACCGGAATCTTCACCCATATTTCCGAACACCATTGACTGCACGTTAACCGCGGTTCCCCATGATTCAGGAATGCCGTTTAATTTTCTGTAAACGATAGCTCTATCGTTCATCCATGAGCTGAATACCGCACCAACTGCTCCCCAGAGTTGTTCTTCAGGATTTTCCGGGAAGGTGTGTCCGGTTTTCTTTTTGATCTCGGCTTTGAATTCCGCGACCAATTCTTTTAAATCATCGGCAGTTAATTCAGTATCAAGCTTAACGCCGCGGAGTTCTTTCTTTGCATCAAGAATAACTTCAAAAGGATCGTGTTCGTGTTTATCAACCGGTTTTAATCCGAGAACAACATCGCCGTACATTTGAACGAATCTTCTGTAAGAATCGTAAACGAAGCGGGGATTGTTTGTTTTTTTAATTAATGCATCAACGGTAATATCATTTAAGCCAAGATTAAGAATGGTATCCATCATTCCCGGCATAGAAGCGCGCGCGCCTGAACGAACCGAAACGAGAAGCGGATTTGAGGAAGAACCAAATTTCGCTTTCATTTCTTGTTCAATTTTACCAAGAGCTTTTTTTACCTGCTCTTTTAAATCTTTCGGATAAGAATTTTTGTTCTCATAATATTGAGTACAAACTTCAGTGGTAATTGTAAAGCCTGCCGGAACCGGTAATCCGATGTTTACCATTTCAGCAAGGTTTGCACCTTTACCGCCAAGCAATGCTTTCATGTCAGCTTTTCCATCAGCCTTTTTCCCGCCGAAGAAATAGACATATTGATTTTTTTTTGATTTAGCCATAAGTAGGAATTCTCCTATATTTTTTTGTTACTCTTTTTTAGATACTTTGAACCTGTAAGTATCAATAAATTATTTCTTTTTTGGTTCACTAAGTTTTTTGAAAATTTCATTTGTAAATTCTTCTTCTTTATCAAACTGTAATTCTATTTTAAGATAAAAGATATCGATGTCATCAAGTTCTTTTTTGAATTGCATCAATTTTACCGCGTCTTTCTGCGTGGTTATTACCGAGTGCACATTTGTAGCGTAAAATTGCTTCCGGATATTTTGAATATCTTCCGACGTATAAAATTTATGGTCGCGAAAAATCATCCGGTTCTCCGTATCAATATTTAATTGCTCAAGCGCTTTAAAGAACGAGTGCGGATTTGCAATACCGCTAATAACCAAACTTTTTTGTCCTTCAAATTCTTTCGCCTCATAAAGCGTTTTCTTTTTTATATCGAAAAAACCTTTAGCCGAATAACGCGCGGTAAAAACTTTTCTATCTTGTCCGCAACAGCGCTTTGAATCCTTCTTAAAATATTTTTGAAGACGTTCCGGAATTTCTTTTTGTTCGGAAAATTTTCTATTCAACACAATAATGTCTGCGCGTTTAGTTGAAGAAAAATCTTCGCGAAGTAAACCGGTCGGTAAAAATGTTCTGCGTAACGGACTCGCTTCCAACAAAAACCGTTGTTCAAATATCAGAATATCCAAATCCCTAAATATCCACCGGTGCTGAAATGCATCATCTAAAACAAGCGTATCAACTTCCGACTTTGCGAGAAGTTGTTTAGCGCCTTTAACACGGCTTTCGCTAACTGCAGCCGGAACAGAACATTCAAGCACCGTTTGATAAATTTCATCACCACAGTCTTCAATATTTGTTTTGATTCCATTTCCGTCGGAGACAAAAACGAAACCACTTGTTTTTCTTCCGTAGCCACGGCTTAAGACTGCAACTTTTTTCCCGTTTTGCTTTAGCAATTTTGTTAGATAAATAACAAGCGGTGTTTTTCCACTGCCGCCTACGGTTAAATTACCAACACTGATAACCGTTGCCTCAACTTTAGTTGAAGGAAATATTTTTACATCAAATAAAAAATTTCTGATTACGGTAATAAGAACATAAACCGGAACAAGCGGCAAAGTTGCTAACCGCAAAGCGTCAACTATTTTTCGTTTGTTTATCTTCACTTGCTTAATCTGAAAATGTTTGAGCTTTTTTCTGCAGTTCGTTTAACTTTTCTTCGCATTGCAAAATCATTTTTGATGTTTCATCGTAACTTAAATTTTTACCAATCAGTATCGGCTCGGAATAAACTAATTGCACTTTTGAAAACGGAAACGGAACTTCAAAATTGTCCCAGCTATGTAATTTTCTTTTCGATTTACAACCAACACCAACAAGCACTAAAGGCACTCCGCTTTTCTTTGCAGTAATAACCGCGCCGGCTTTCATTTTGAAATTTGGTCCGCGCGGTCCATCGGGAGTAATGGCAACCGGGCATTCGTGTTTTGCGTGGTCAATCATAATTTGCAATGCAATATTTCCGCCTTTGGAACTGGAACCGCGAACAACTTTGTAATTCCACTTGCGTAGAATTTTTGAGAGTAAATCGCCGTCTTTGCTTTTACTTATTATGGCAAGCAATTTTAAATTCCGATGAGCAAACCACGGAATCACCATCGTTCCATGCCAGAATGCAATTACAAATTCTTTCTTTTCTTTTAAAAGAGATTTAATGGAATCGTTTCCGGCAGATTGAATCCGCAATGTTTTGCAAAGCGTTTGAATCAATATGTAAAGAACATAATTTCCAATGAATCGAAGAAAATCTTGATGCAGTTTTCTAAGCTTCATTGATCGATGCTATAATTATTTCTGCGGCAGTTTTTGAAGCGTCTTTGTTTCCAAGAACTTCCTTCAGACTTTTTAATTTTTCCGAAATGGTTTTATACAGAGAAGCATCACTTAAAAAATTGCTGCATTCATTTAAAATATTTTTTGTGTTCACATCGTTTTGAATCAATTCCGGCACAACCGTTTCGCCGGCGATAATGTTGGCTAATCCGATGTTGCGCAACGTTACTAATTTTTTCCCGATGAAATACGTCAGCGCATTTGTTTTATAGACAATCACCATCGGCAAACCGAACAGAGCTGCTTCAAGCGTTGAAGTTCCCGATTTGATTATGCCAAGTTTTGCATACTTAAAAAGTTCATAAGATTTGTTTTTAATAACGCGATAATTTTTTTCACTACTCAAACTTTTAAAAGTTCTTTCATCAATATTTGAAGAACAGCCAACTACAACTTGTAAATCAAATTTCTTTGCAACGGCAATCGCTCCTTCAATAACAGAAGGAAATATTTTTGCAACTTCCTGAATTCTGCTTCCCGGCAGAACGAGCAAAATTTCTTTTTGCACATCGAGATTATTTTGGGAGAAAAATTCATTCCTCTCAATAAACGAATAGTTGTTGATCCGTTCAATTAACGGATGCCCGACAAACGTTACATCTACTCCCGCCTTTTTATAAAACGTTTCTTCGAATGGAAAAAGCACCAACATTTTATTCACAAGTTTTTTTATTTTGTGAATACGGTGTTTCCCCCAAGCCCAGATTTGCGGAGAAATGTAATAGATAATTTTTCTCTCCATTGCATTTAGTTTTTTTGCAATGCTCAAATTGAAACCGGGATAATCTATCAACACGCATGTTTGAATATTTTTTTCTTCAACAAGTTTCAGCACGTCGGTTTGTACTTTTTTTATAAACGGTAAATGTTTTATCACTTCAACAAAACCGAGAAACGCCATTTTATTTATGTGATAGAGGAGCTGCAATCCTTCGCGCTTCATTTCATCGCCGCCAATTCCATAAAACGAAAGAGTCGGGTCAACAGCCTTTATCGCTTTTATTAATGCGGCTCCGTGCAAATCTCCGGAGGCTTCTCCTGCAAGTACCAATATGTTTTTCACTGCGGACATGGTTAAGACATTCTTCTAAAAAACCAAAGGAGAATTAAGGTGCCTGCTACAATTGAAAATGCTTGCAGAGTTCTTCGTTCCGAGCGCAATCCTTTTTTTATATCATATTCCGGTTGTTCAATTCCTTCTTTTTTGTACGGAGTTAAGCGTGGAAAAATTCGCGGAACGTTATTAAAATATTCGGTGTAATCATTTCCGAATTTTTCTTTTAGAAATCCTTCTTCTTCTTTAATGATTTCGTAATATTGAAAAACGAAAAACGCCAGAGCGATAATTTGGAGATACGGGAAGAGAGCGAAGGACATAATTCCCAAACCGAAATAAATTAAAATATTTCCTACGTAAAGCGGATTACGGGTGTACGCATATGGTCCATTGATAACCAAAAAAGTTCCGCCGACTTTGTTGGTTGTGCGGGTTTCACTACCAGCCCAGCTTACGCCCCACAAGCGGATGAGTTCGCCGCAGATTGCTACAAGCAAACCCAGAGGTAAACTCCAAACATTTGATTGCTGATAAGCGACCATGAGAATTAAAAATGGGATGGGTGTGTAGCTTCTGTAAGTAAATAGTTTATTAGTCATTTGTCATTCGTCATTTGTTAGTAATATTTTTAGAGCCAATCGATTTTATATATGCGTTCAATCTTTTATGGAGTAAGTCAATCTTGTCATTATATATTTGAAGCACTTCTATCGTTATTAAATTTCTGTTTTCTGCTTTCTTCAACCAAACTTGAGTTTCAGTTAAAGAACCTCTGCTGATGTAACAAAAATGTTTGTTCTCTTGATAATGAAATCTGCCAAAACCTTCAGCAATATTGGCGGCAACCGAATCAGCAGAATTTACAACTTGTTTGCCAATAGTATTCTTTGCAAAATAATCCCAGGCAAGAACTTCTTTCCAAACCATTTCACCAAGCTCCATTGCAAGATTAAAGACTTCCAGTTCACTTAATTTCATTTTACAACTTCACTTCCAATGTCCACTGACTGATGACCAATGA
>JALNWB010000036.1 GCA_023231105.1 Ignavibacteriaceae bacterium
AAAGAAGATGGTCCTGATAAAATAATTTTTTCGAAGCCTTCAAGATCAAAATAGATATTGAAGGCTTTTCCTCCAAAATTTTATTGAAAATATGTAGTGGAAAAATATGTAAATAATAAAACTGCTTTTTCCCTATCACCAAATATCTGCACCGCACAAACAGTAAATAATGATAGCTACGCACTTCAACCTACTGAGTTTAAATTATTGGGTATAAATCTATGTTTAATCTAATCTCTTAGAATTAAGATTACCCCAAGAAGAATGAATAATACTGCGATTGTTTTTTTAAGTAAGTTCGAATCCTTAAATATCTTTCCCCCGATTATTGTTGCCCATAAAACAGAAGTACGTTTAACCGCAAGTGTTAAAGCCACCGATGCAAGACCAATGGAAACAACCTGCGTATAACGATAGCCAATTGTGAGCAACGAAATCAAAATTATCCAGCCAAGGTCTTTCTTCCTAAAATTAATGAACATCTCTTCTCTATTCTTTCTGAAAGAAAAAAAGACTATCGAAAAAAGGATTGCAAAAAAAAGATGTTGAAAAGCAGTCAATGAAATTGGAGAAAGATTCATTTTTACAAGAAGAAGTTTATCCATTATTGACGAAGCTGTGAAGAGAAATAAAGCCGACAGAATGTAAAGATGATATTTCGATTTGATAAACACATTTAACGGAAAAAGAATTCCTTTTAGATTTTTACTTTCTAAAATGTAGGTTCCGATGATAAGAGAAATTAATCCTAAAACTTCTGTGGTTTTCAGCGATTCGCCAAGGAAAACAAATGCAAACACTGCCACAAATCCCGGCGTTAATGCAAGCAGAGGAAGGGCGTTGCTTATTTGTAAGTTCTTTAATGCTGTCATAACACATAAAAATGCTGCAACACCGATTATTGATTTTACAAAAAGGATTGACAGATTAAATGAATTGATGGTCGCATAATTAACGGCTAAAAAAAAAGGAATAGAAAAAACCAGATTAACAATTGCAAGAAGGAAAGAAAATTCAAGCGGGCTGCGATAGAACAACACTTTCTTTTGAGTAATGGCTGCAAATGCAGACAGCAATGCTGAGGTTAAAGCAATAAAGAACCAAGTCATAATGTTTTGTGTGATGATGAAGAAAAATTATTCAAGGCTACCAATTCAAATTAAGTTTAATAAAAATATTTCTTCCGGGTTCGCTTTTATTAAATCCGCGGCTTGTTGATAAATGATTTCTGTATTCTTTGTTAAAAATGTTCTCTACCCCAGCTGAAACTTGAAAATCAACTAAACAGAATTTGAAAGAATTCGTACTGCAAAATAAATTTAAATAAGCGTAACCTGGAGTTGTCATTTCTCCGGCAGCGACATTTTTTTGTGCGGCAAAAATAGTTGATGAAAAATCTGTTTCAAGATATTCGTACAATCTGAATTTAATTCCAACAGTGCTATTCAACGGCGGAATACCCGGAAGATTGTTGTTTGCCGAGATATCGTCTCCCTTTACATATGATGCGGAAATGTGAAATACAAAATCGTTATAAAAATTATATTCGGTACGGAAATCAAAACCATATAGTCGAGCTTCACCAATATTTGTTTTGATGTATGCGTTTCTTCCTTCAAACGTTCCGGGTAGTTCAGTAACAAGATTATTAAAGTTATTAAAGAAGATGCTCGACACTAATTTGAAATCAGCCAAATAATATCTGAAACCAAGATCGGCTGATTTACCTTTTTCTGGTTTAAGATTTGGATTTCCCACGCGAACGTAACTCCCTTGGTCGATGTACTGAAATCTTTCTTCGAGTGAAGGAGAACGGAACGAATGGCCAAGACTCAACGTAAGATCGAGATTTTGATTCAACGAATATTTCAAACCAACATTTTCACTAAATGAAACATCGTTAGCGTTTATCTTATTCCAAATAATTTTTTGTCCGGATGGAGTGTAATTGATTATTCCGTTTACAATTTCATAGATGGGATTGAGGGTGGTTTCTCCACTAACCCAAATTTTATCAATACGCGCACCGAGCGATAAGGATAGTACATCTTTTGTTAATTCAGCATCATCCTGCGCAAACGCACCGAGACTTTTATATTTTGAATCAGGTATAGGTTTCTCTCCAATAATTTTACTGGTTGTACTTTTTATATTTCCTTGAGCATCAAGCACTTCTATCTTTTGAAATTTTTCACGATTTCCGTTGTAGTTTCTATCCCAATAGTCGATTCCCAAAATAAGATTATTGTTCTCTTCAAGTAAAAAATTTCCTTGAATTTGCAGGTTATTATTTTTATGGACGGCACCGGGAGTAATTTTCAAAACTGATACTCTTTTAGCTGGTGATGAATTCGTCGTGGCAATATTCTGTATCATGTGAGGAATATTTTCAACATTTCGTTCGATAGATTGATATGAATATTTAGTAGAAAACTTATAAAAATATTTTGAAATGTTTTGAATTTCATAACCGGCTGAAATCGTTTCCCGTTTCTCAAAAGGGTAGCGTACATCCGCACTATCCGAAAAAACAGATGCGCCTGGAATTCCAACATTCTCAGCCTTGAACATTTGGTAATTAATCTTGATAATATGATTCTCGATCGGAAGAATATTTACTGCACCGGAGAAACTGTAATCTTTGAATTGACTATTCTTCAATTCACCCGATGGAGTTTGAGTATTAGCTGCTTTTCTATAAGAGCCGGCTAACTTTGATGCCCAGAACGAACTCCCGCTATTAAGCGAACCCGACCATGATGATAAATTATTTACTGAATTTAATCCGGTGGAAAAATTCCCCTTCATCGTAAAATGTTCATATAATTGCGGCGCTTTTGTAATGATGTTTATAATGCCACCTGTTGCCCCGGAACCGTATATCGACGAAGACGCCCCTTTAATAATTTCAATTCTCTCAATATCATTTAAGTCAATCATTGATAGACGCGCAGCAATATCAGTTGAAGTTGCAATCCTATCGCCATCGATAAGCGTAACTACATTTTCACGGCTCAATCCGCGGATGTTTACTTCAGTTCCCCAAACGCCATCGCGTAAAAGTGATATTCCCGGTTGATCTTTCACTACATCAGAAAGCGATTGGAAAGGTTTATTTTCAATTTGTTCTTTCCCAACTAATAACTCAGAATAAGGAGAATTGCGAAGATATTTTTCAGTTCTGTTTGTACTTACAACTACTTCATCCAATTCTATCAAAGAAGGCTCTAACGAAAAATTTTTTATCATTGAACCGGTAGTGACATCTATAATGGATGTCAAAGATTTATAACCAAGTCGTGATATTTTAACCTGGTAATTTCCTTTTGGAATATTTTTTAAAGAATAGTAACCTTCGCTGTTAGTTATTATAAAATAATTATGAGAAATAAATACAACAGCTCCGGCAACGGCGCTGCTGTTTTTTAAATCGTTTACGTTTCCGTTAACTGAAAAATTTTGCGCGGGCACTTTTATCAATATCGAAAATAAAAACAGCAATACAAGTTTAAAGTTCATTCATCATCTATTACCAGACTAATTGATCATTCCCGGCGGTTAACAATAAAGCGATGGTTTACTATTTCAAGGTCAGGTTGTATTCAAATTATTTTTTGAAGTTTGTAAAAAAACTATCTGTAAAAATAATATTAAATTCTTAAAGGTTGATTTTAAATATTTTCTTAATAGATAAAAAAATCTCTTGCTTTTTCTAAAAAAGTCTTTTATTTTTGAACCACGATTCATTATGCTTACCCCCCATAGTGAATCTTCCCACGCCCGGTAGCCCTCCACCGGGCATTTTTTTGCCTTTTCAAAAAGATTTCCCAAAATCAGATAATTTTTTAAAATAGATAAAAAAAAGACTTGCTTTTTTAAAAAAAGTCTTTTAGATTTGAACCATGGTTCATTATGCTTACCCCCCATAGTGAATCTTCCCACGCCCGGTAGCCCTCCACCGGGCATTTTTATTTTAAATTTACCGTAAAATTTGTTAAATATCGGGTGACTAATTCTCACTTTTTGCAAGGAATCGTTATGGAACAAATATCATATCAGATAAAACCTAGGATTGATAAAATTGAATTACCCCAAAAGTTAGGTTTTGGAGCAATCTTTACGGATCATATTTTTGAAATGGATTATAATCCTCGAAAAGGATGGCATAATTTTGCTATCAAACCTGTAGAAAGATTGTCAATTCATCCTGCCGCGATGTTTATTCATTATGGGCAATCTATCTTCGAAGGGCTAAAAGCATTCCGCACTATTAATAATGAAACGGTGATTTTTCGTCCGGAAAAACACCTTGCACGAATGAACAATTCTGCAAAACGACTTTGCATGCCGCAAATTGATGAAGCGTTCGTTCTTGAAGCTTTAAAAGAATTAATTTCAATAGAACAAGATTGGATCCCCACTAATAGCGGAGAATCACTTTACATTCGTCCTATCATGTTCGGAACCGACGAAATGTTAGGAGTCCATCCTTCCAAAAGTTATAAATTTATTATAATGCTATCACCGGTGGGAGCTTATTATCCTGAAGGATTTAAGCCGGTAAAAATTTTAATGCAGGATGAATATGTCCGTGCGGTAAGAAAAGGAATCGGCGAAGCAAAAACGTCTGGGAATTACAGCGCAAGTTTATTAGCAACTGAAATTGCGAATCAATTAGGTTACACACAAGTATTGTGGCTTGATGGTGTTGAACAAAAATATCTTGAAGAAGTTGGGACGATGAATATTTTTGTTGAATTTGAAAATGAAATTGCGACTCCAAAACTTACCGGAAGTATTCTTCCCGGAGTTACACGCGCATCTATAATCCAATTGCTAAGAGACAAAAATTATACGATTAACGAAAGGCTTATCAGTGTTGATGAAGTTATTGAAGCTTACGATAACGGAAAATTAAAAGGCGTTTTCGGAACAGGCACGGCAGCTATCATTTCTCCAGTTGCCGAAGTTACTTTCAAAGAGAAAAAAATGATCCTCAATAATGGGGAAGCCAGCAAGCTTGCTGTTGAATTATTTAATGAAATAACCGAAATTCAAAAAGGGAGTGTGCCTGATAAATTTGGATGGATAACAAAAGTTGTTTCTGAAGTAAGCGTATAAATTTGATTGTTTTTCTTTTTATTTAATCTTTCAACTCTTCCTTTATGGAAGAGTTTTTTTATAGGATGTTGATGAAAAAAATAATTTTATTACTGACAATTTTTCTTTGCACAATAGCCTTTGCAGAAGGTCCCAAGCTCCCTAAAAATATCATTATTATGATTGGAGACGGAATGGGAATTTCTCAAGTAAGCGCCACTGTTTTAACAAATGCAAATTCAGCGTTTAGAAGATTTCCTATCACGGGTTTTTCAATAACGTGTTCGGCAGACAAGCTAATAACTGATTCTGCTGCGGGTGGAACTGCGCTTGCCTGCGGAGTACGGACAAAAAATGGCGCCATTGGTGTTGATGAAACGGGAAAATCAATCCCTTCGATTTTTGAATTAGCAAAACAAAAAAAACGTTCAACAGGTGTTGTCGTTACTTCCGAAGTTACTAATGCAACGCCCGCCGCATTTTTAGGGCATACTCTCGACCGGCACAATAGTGAACTTCTTGCCGAGCAATTTACTTCACTTGAAACAGATATTGTTGTTGGAGGAGGAAGACGATATTTTATTCCCGAAACTTCCGGTGGAAAAAGAAAAGATAACATTGATTTATTAGCGAAGCTTCAAGAGAAAGGATATATCATTTTTAATAATTTTGAAAATCTGAAAAAATCGGATTCTAAAAAGTATTATGCTCTTCTTGAAAATGGAGAATTGAAATCTGCTGAAAAACGAGATTATTCTCTCTCCGATTTGACTAAAAAAGCTTTAAATGATCTATCAAAAAATGAAAATGGTTTTGTTTTAATGATTGAAGGTTCCCAAATTGATAATGGCGGTCACGATAATAATCAAGAACAATTAGTAAATGAAATGAATGATTTTGAAAACGCTCTGCAAACTGTACTTGACTTTGCCGAAACAAATAAGGAAACTTTAGTTTTGGTTACTGCTGACCACGAAACTGGCGGTGCCGCAATTACTACCGGAGACATCGGCGGAGATAATTTAAAAATTGATTTTGCCTCTAAAAGCCATACCGCCGCAATGGTTGGCGTGTTTGCTTATGGACCGCAGTGTGAAATATTTTCCGGAATAAATGAAAATTATCTCTTAGGAAGAAAATTATTTCTTTTGTTAGAAACTCAAGAATAATTTATTTCAAAAAAACGGTTTTGATTTTTCCATTCTTAATTTCACTTTGTAATTTTCAACCAGAAGAAGCACTTGGTAATTTATTTCTGTTAGTGTGGAATTATTCTTAGTAAAAGTTTGTTACCTTTATAAACTTACTTGTCTAATATGAAAATTTGTTAAGTGTGTTTCAAATAATAAACGGTGTGATATAAAGCAGACTTAAAAAAAGTTTCATTTTATTTCGACGAAATCATTTTATATTTGTACTACTTATTTCAGTTAATTTATAAGAATAAAAAAATAGATGCATTTAGACCTTCAGTCAATTGTAAATTATATCACTATCGGCATAATTGTCTTCTTTTTAACAATAATGATCTTTTCAATTTTAACTAAAAAAATTGTTGTTAGTAGGAGGAAAAAGGAAGAAGAAAAGCTGCAAATACGAGTGCCGAAACAATATTATACCAGCAGCAAAGTTTATACTTTTTCAGTTCCCGATAATTATTCTAATCAAAATCCTTCAACTAAAACATTTGAACAAAAAACGAAACATGCCGAACGGTATAAAGTTATTAATGAACCTTTCAACAGAAACTCTGCTTCATTTACCTATCGAAGTTGGAACTAATAGAAAAACAATTTTTTAAAATTGTATTGTACCCTCGAGAGGAATCGAACCTCCGACCAAAAGTTTAGGAAACTTCTGCTCTATCCACTGAGCGGGCTAAATTCAAAGCTTTTTTAGGCAGTGATGACGATTGTTACGACAGATTCGTAATTCTTTTGGCTAATCTTTGAACGTTATGAAAGGAAAATCTTATGATTCTTTCTAAACGTACAAATGGTATTTATTACGTTTACTTTCTGCAACAAAACGGAAAGAGAACCTGCGCTACTACACACACCAGGATTAAGGCAGAAGCTTTAAAGTTTGTTACTAACTTTGAAAAGGAAATGGAAGAACGGAAGCGGAACAAATTAATTCCGGTTTCCTTGTCTGATTTCAAGAAAGAATATTTGGTACACTCTCAAACCATCCACACAAAAAACACTTCCAAAGTAATAAGAGTTTCCTTTAAGTTCTTTGAATCCTATTTTAGAAAGATTACACTACCGGAACTGAATAAATCAAACCTCACCGATTATTTCCAAAATAGAATTAGTACCGCTTCAATTTACCAGGCAAGAATAGACCGGATAAATTTATCAAGTGCTTTTTCTTATGCAGTTGATAAAAAATATCTTGCTTCTAATCCGATGAAAGAAATTAAACCGTTCAAGATACCGGAGAAACAACCTTTATTCTTTTCAGAAGCGGAGTTTCAAATATTACTGAACGCAACAATCGATAAGGATTTGAAAGATTTATTTATTGTCGCAGTAAATACCGGATTGAGACAAATGGAAATCCTTACTTTAACTTGGCAACAAATTAATTTCCGCCAAAATATGATTATGTTGGATAACCAACAGCATTTATCAAAGTCTAAAAAAAGTTCTTCCGTGCCTTTGAACTTAACAGCACTCCAAATATTAACTGAACGAGAATTACACAAAACGAGTGAGTATGTATTCACGTATCATAATAAACAGATGCAACCGGATTTCGTTTCACATCAGTTTAAGCAGATTGTAAGAAGTGCAAGGTTAAACGATTCATTCTCTTTTCATACTTTGCGCCATACGTTTGCATCTTGGTTAGTTCAGAGAAATGTACCAATACAACAAGTACAACAGCTTTTAAGACACGCGGATTTAAAGACTTCGTTAATCTATGCGCACCTCCGGAATGATAATCTTTCAACTTCCGTAAACTTATTGAATTGAGGATTGAGATGAACCGTAAAACTTCATTAGAACGTATTAGAGCGCCATCAGGACACGGCACCAGGTGATGAAATACTTTAGTGCAAAGAAAAATAGTAATAAAAACAAAATAATTTTAACAAAGGAGCTTATACAATGGAACAGGAAATGAAAAACAATCACTTACAAATGGACGAATTAGCTTGTAATATTAAAAACATAGGAGAAGTCATTTTTGACATATTGATAGAAGAAGATTTTAGCCAAGATGATTACGATAAAACTTTATACAAGATTGAATCACTTGCTAAAGCTGTTGGTAATAACTGCAAAGAACTTGAAAAAGAATGCAGTAAAGGTTTGGATATTGTTGAGAAGCAAAGGATTGAAATGTACCAAGAGAGAAAAAGAGCTTCTGCAGTATTAGCAGAAGCCTAAGAAATAGCAAATAATACCAAATGAAAATAGGGGGTTTTTATTAATCTTGAAAGTGATTAAATTTAATCGAAGCAAAAAAGTATTATGGAAAAACTGATTAAATACTACTGTAACAAAAAAGAAAAGCTATCTAAGCCCAGAAAATCCGAAGTAGAATATCCTTACAGCGCAACAATCCCTAAGCAAGAAAATAACGAAGAAATAACGATGGAGAGCAGAAGAAAAAACGGCAAAATGAGAGAGAAAAAACGCATAGAAAACGCAAAGGATTGTTGACAAATGTTGACATTTAAAAACCGATAATAAAACCGATAATAAAACCGAAAAGAAAACCGAAAAAAACGGATAGAATACGAATAGAAACGAATAGAGACCGGGAATTAAGCAAAAGAAATAGCAAAAAAATAGCATAAAATAGCAAAAGGAAACCCTAACAAAACCTAACTTTTTTAGATTGAGAAATGTTAAGAAAACCTAAGATTATTTGTAAGGTTTGTACTAACGAAAGCTAACCTTTATGATGGTAAATGATGGTATTGAAAACCTTGCAAAACCTTGCATTAATGATAAGAATTGATAAGGTTTACAACCTAAGAAAACCTAAGATTTTAGAGACATAAACACGGTTAAAATACGGTTCAATAAAAACCAATAGAAAACCAATAGAGAAGAAAAATAACGGTTAAATAACGGTATAAATAGCAACAAATAGCAGTAGAAACACGAGAAAAACACGAAGAAATAACGAAGAACAGCAGGAGAAAAAACGGCATCAATGAAAGAGAAAAAACTCAAAAAAAACTGAAAAATCTTTTGTATTCTTTAAATAAATAAAAGGTGAAGAATTGTTAAAAAAAATTATATTATCTATTTCCTTTACGATGCTGATAGTATATGGCTGCATTACACCCAGAACACTTGATGTTGTTCTTTATGGGAATCAAAAATATAAAGAAACAAGTATCGAGAAAATTAAAGTAGTTAAATCAAGATTAGAAATTAATGAAAAATATTTTGAAATAGGTGTAATCAAAGTTACTGAAACAACAAAAATAGAAACCATAAAGGAAATTGCCAGCCAAAACGGTGCAAATGTGATTATCAATGAAGGTAATTTTAATTATACTTTAGTTAGATATGAAAATCAAAAAAAAGAGGATTCAAAGAATGAAAAATCTATTAAAACTTAATTTGTTTTTTTTATTGGTTTTATCTACGGCTATATATGGACAGTCGAACGCTGAAGAAAAACTAAATTTGATGCAAAACAGTCTATTGTTGGGATTAGAAATAAAAGGGATCGAATCTGCTGTTGAAATAATAAGTAAAAACGAATATAAATCAGTAAAAGAAAAAGCGTTGTTTACCATTGCAGAGTATTTTTTTGCTGAAGGTATTTTAGGAGGTATTGATGAGACTACACATCTCTATAAAAATAATTATCCGTATATAAATAAAGCATACACATTTTATTTAAGGCTTGAAAGTGAATACCCCAAAGGGGAGTTCAATGATATTGTGAAGCAAAGAATTGCTTATTTAGAATTTAATTATCAGTATGATTTAGCATTCAGAAATTTAGGAAGTTATCTTGAAAATGAAAGAATAATTGTTGAAAAGAAATTAAACTTTACTAATCTTTTTATTGAAAGGGAAAATGAAGATCCATTCTTATTCTTTACAAAAGGAGATAAGCCGAATACGTACGAATTGATTAATAAATACTTTGATGATATAATAGTAAATAATCCTTCACTCGCGATTTATGGGTACTATTATAAACTCTTAACTTTTCTTTCAAGAAATAAGAAAGTTCAACCCATTAAAGCAAAATTCGAAGATGAAAGTTTTAACCCTTACATAACAATGGATAAGTACAAAGAACGCACAGATGAAACGATAGTACTGGTTACTAATCTATTAGACACACTCAATGGGAAATTTCCAAGGCACCCTTTAACCATACGATCGTACCTTGTTGCTGTTAGTTATTTAATAAAAGCTGGCATTTGGGATTATGATTCTAAGGAAGTGAAGAAATGGTTAGAAATAGCTTTACAGAACGATAATGATAAATTGGGAATAAAGCATTTGGTAACGAAAGAATATATTTTGAAAACGAAGTTTGAAGAGTGAAGGGGGATCGAAATAAGAACTACATTTACATGATAGAAATAGGAATTCTTTAAAATAAAAGAATTGGGATATGAGCACAGAGAATTTAGTTTAGTAAACCTTAATAGCATAAAAGATTTTTTTATAAGTGATGGTATGAAAAAAGAAAACAACCTTAAAGCATTTGAACCGGAATACTTAAATAAAATTGGGCAAAAACAAAAAGATTTTTTTGATGATATTCGTGATTACATCCGATCATTAATTAGAATTGTAATAACTGATAGTGAGTTTGAAGATTTAGATTTTCAAAAGAATTCTTTTGGGAAACAAACATATTTCCAAAATACATTAGAGATAAATACCATTGACTTCCTTCTTGAAATTTTATCTAATAGTGATGATGTCGCTGAAGAATATTTAGTTAATAAAGCAAAGAAATTTATCATTACAAGATTTAAAGTTGATCTAAAGTATAGTGTCCCGAAACGACTGATAGAGAAAAATGATAATTTAGTTAAGACAGTAAGCAGTAAATTGACACAGGACATAAAAGATTTCGCTACTAAAAATGAATTCCCAAAATATCAAACTGTAGGTTGGAAGAAAATTAATAATCTGTTGACTTTTCTTCAAAAGCAACATCCTAATGGAGAAATAAATAAAGATAGTGTTGCTCGCATACTCCGAAGATTGGACTACTCTACCTCAAGAGATTCATACCTTAAAGACTAAAACATAAATCGAATAATACCGGTAAAATAACCGGACAGAATTTCTGTCCGAATTTGTCCGTCATAATAATTTGGTAACCGTAATCTTAATGTTTATGGTCGCCATAGAAAAAGAAATTAATTAAGCAGACCGCTTTTGGTAACCATCACACCATTAAGATTACCGGTCTGCTTATTTATTTTAAATAAGACAAAGGAAACTTGTGATGGAAAATTCCCCCAACAAACTAACACCTGATAGGCATCAGCTAAATTTCTTGCTTGGCATCAGTCAGGTATTCAAAAATATTTTATTAAAGATCACACCTTCAACCGGCAGCCAAAGGTTATTAGTACATATATCCGAGAACTTGCTTTTAAAGGTTGGGGAATTCACGATCAAGTACATTGAAAGTTTTGAGGCCAAAGATGGGAAATAGTGATCCTCTAATAGACAAACTCGTCAATTTATTTGAAACGACAAGAGCGTTATTGAATAGCTACCAATCTATTCAAGAAGCTATTGATAACATCGAACACCAGAGATTGAAAGACTATTTAACTGAAATCTATCAAACCAGCCTTGCCGATCTTCTCATTTTGAATGACTTTCTTTTTGAAACGACCACGTGTATTGATGAAAATGAGGTTGAATTTTTAATTGATTGCTCAACCGATGATGATAACCTTGAACAAACATATCAGGTAAATTAAAATGGAACTGAAATTTAAAACAAAAATAACCCGGAGAGAAAAACAAAAAGAGGTTGAAATTTCTTTTGCCTTTTCGGAAAAGAACAATGAAACGAAAATTGAAGATATTCACGTTTACGAGGAAGGGAAAGAAATAAAAAATTATTCTATCCCGGCTGTTATCAATGCCATCCACAATTATTTAGGAAGCTGATTAGATGGAAGGTTGGATCAGCTTACATAGACAGTTGATGGAGAACGAACTCTATTTTTCAGAGAAGTTCACGAAGTCAGCAGCTTGGATCGATTTACTTCTTTTAGCAAACCACCAGAAGGGAACACTTTTTATACGCGGGAATGAAATAAACTTAGAACCCGGTGAACTATGCTATTCTCAACTGACACTTGCTGAAAGATGGAAATGGAATTTTAAAACGGTGAAAAGCTATCTCGATTTATTAACAGATAGAAAAATGATAACCTACTCCGGAGGAAAAGTTACAACTAAGATTTCAATTGTAAATTGGGGAAAATATCAAAAAAACGGAGTACGAAATAGAGTTGATAATAAAGGGGTAAACGCTGTTTTAGAGGGGTGCAATGGAGAACAGAACGGAGAACAGATGGAGAACAGAACGGAGATAAACAATACTGTTAATAATAGAGATAAGAATAATCGGAATTCTTTAAATGAATTTTCAATAGAGAATTTACCTTTAAATCTAAATGGAGAGTTATTCTATCAAAATGATTTTTTCTTTATTACTCAAACTTTTAAGAATGAACTAATAGAGAAGCTTCCTGCAAACAACTTGACAAATGAAATCTTAATGACAGAATTTTATAAGATGGAGAATTGGCTAAAAGTCCACGGAAGCAAAAAGAACTATCGGAGCTTTATTACGAATTGGTTATCAAAAGTAAAATCTCCCGGAAATCAAACAAAACAATTTAATTTTAAATTTAATCCTGTAAAGAGGTAGAAATGAATAAGAACGAAATTAAACAGAATTTGGAACGCAAAATTCTCGGTACGATGCTTAATGATACTGAATCCGTAATTTCAATTACCCGGAAATTAAAGTCAGAAGATTTTTCAGAGATCCACAGCGCTCTATTTGAATCCATTACCGAAACAGCCGGGTTAATGGAACAAGAATATTTGGTTTTGGAACTCTCTAAGAAGAATCTTAAAAGCTGGGGATTGTCTGAATTAATGAAGTTGCGATCCGAAAATTATGGTTCAACATCAGAGAAACTATGGCACAACAAAGTGATTGAATCCTTACTCGAAATAAACTTTTCTTTCCAAGGTGAAAGATTACTTTCTCGACAGCTTAAGGAAATAAAAGATGGGTGCTATGGATTAGATTCACTTCTGAATGTTAGAGATGAAATTGATATACTCATTAAGGTTGAAAACCGTTTTGAAGAAGAAAAAGACTTCGGGAGTAATTTACAATCTATTGCATCAGAAATCCAAGATGAATTAAACAATAAGAATTCCAATAGCTTAACATTGAAAAGCATTCCCTCCTTTAATAATGCAACAGGTGGAATGAGGGCATCTAATCTAATTGGAATAGCCGGTAGCTATAAGAGCGGGAAAACCACTCTTGCAATCAACGTCCTTGTGGACCTGGTGAAGCAAAATATTCCTTGCGGTTATTTCAGCTTAGAATTATCAGAGACGGAGTTAAACAGGAAGATATTAGGAATGCTTACAAAAGTACCTTATGAACATCTAAGAGAGCCAAAAAAAATGACGGAAGATCAACAAACTGCTTTATCAAACTACTTCGCAAAGAAAAGAGAATTACCTCTTTACATATCCGATAAGCCAATGAGTGAGCTTGAAATAAGGAATAAAGCAAAGTATTGGAAAGACCGTTTCGGAGTAAAAGTAATAGCTGTGGATTACATGGGTTATATAAGGAGCAAGCGGAAGTTTGATTTAAGAGAAAGGGAAATGAGTTACTACTCTGAATTTCTTAAATCATTGGCAAAAGAATTAGATATTACGGTGATTGCATTAGCACAACTGAACCGGACAGGACGACAGAATCCCGGAACAGAAAATCTTGCAGAATCCATCGCATTAGCGCGAGATTGTGACTTTTTATTTGTGGTTTATAATATACTTGAAAGTGGCATTGATCCGGGGAATAGTCTCTCTTTCACGGAGAGCGATTTTATGCTTAAGCTTGATACTACAAGACATACGAAAAGCAAAAAACAAATACAAATTCGGTTAAATGAGGATGGTATTTTTGAAGAAATTGCAACAGAATATGATAACAATTATGTTGAAAAGTATTCCAAGAAACAGAAAACTAAGCCTGAACCTAATTATAATCACTATGAACATCAGTATCGATAAGGAAATAGGAATATGAAGCAATTAGAGAAAAGAATAGAGTTTAAAGGATTTGTTTTTATTCAAGAAACAAGGAACGAAAACACCGCAATATATCAACAATGGCTAAAAAAGTATTTGATTGCCTATGAAGTGATAAGAATTAGGAAAAATAAAACACGAGAACAATTTGGAAAAATCTTTCTACCTTCCGAAAGTTACCCAACTGAAAAATCTTGGGGGAACGAGGGGAAGACTTTTAAGAATTTAAAAGATGCACTTAAACAATACGAGAAATGGAGTTGTGAAGTAATAAAGAAATGCCAAATTTGATAATGCCTAAAACCGTAGAGACACTTTTATTAGCTAAGGTAACAAATATACTGCCTTGAAGAAAAACAGCGCAGAATGAAAATAATTTGAAAAAAGATTAGGAAAGGTATTGACTTAAAAATATTTAAGTGATATATTGCAATCAAGATGAAAAAGAATTTAATAGATACCAACCAACTGAGGTCACCAGGCAATTTTGCCAAAGATAAAGGTATATCAAAAGTAACTGTTTACGATTTGATGAAAAAAGAAATTCTTGATGTGACTGAAATAGAAGGATTTAAATTTATTCATCTTACTGACAAAACGAAGAAGTACAAGAAAACCGTTTTACATAACGGATAAAATTTTAAGTAAACTGAAAACTGTCACGATGAAAGAAATAATTTTAATTTGGAGAAGTTCAACCGGTTTTTAGCTGTGACAGGCTATCAGTTTCCGGTTAGCTTCTCTTTTTTTTTAATGTTCATTGAATAGCTGAAAGACACAAAAAAGCACTAAAAAAAAGTTACGACAAAAGTTACGACAAATTGATGACGATTTGATGACTAATTAAGTGTTTCTTTGATGTTCAAAAACTGTTGATCAACTGTACAAAACCTTAAAAAAGTTGAAAAATAGCTTAAAATCGAGCTTCCTAATTGTACCCTCGAGAGGAATCGAACCTCCGACCAAAAGTTTAGGAAACTTCTGCTCTATCCACTGAGCTACGAGGGCAATTGAGAAAAATATGAGCTGCAGATGTAGTTCAAATAGAAAAATCAAATTCTCTCTTTCTTTTTGGAAACTTTTGACTTTCCTCTTTCTACTTTTCACTTAACTTAGTACCCCCAGTAGGACTCGAACCTACGCACACGGCTTCGGAGGCCATTGCTCTAATCCACTGAGCTATGGGGGCGGAAATTAATTGGGAAGTCAAATTTACAAATGCAGAGAAATAATTCTACAACAATATTAAAAACTCAACGCTAAATTACTTAATTTTGGGATGAAAATAAATTTTCATTTTTGAACTTAATTGATTTAGAAACTAAAGGAGAAATAGTATGACAACAATTATTGATGTAAGAGCTAGAGAAATTCTTGATTCACGAGGCAATCCAACTTTAGAAGCAGAAGTAGAATTAGAAAGCGGTTTTGTTGGTCGTGCAGCTGTTCCAAGCGGTGCTTCCACCGGAGATTTTGAAGCTTGCGAATTGCGCGACGGAGACGAAACGCGTTATCTCGGCAAAGGAGTCTTAAAAGCTGTAGATAATGTAAATGAAAAAATAGCCGAAGAGTTAATTGATTTTGATGCACTCGACCAAACCGGAATTGATCAGTTTCTTATTGACCTTGATGGGACCGAAAACAAATCGAATTTAGGCGCCAATGCAATCCTCGGTGTTTCTTTAGCAGTTGCAAAAGCCGCTGCACAAGCATGCGGTTTGCCCTTGTACCGTTACATCGGCGGTGCAAATGCAAAAGTACTTCCTGTTCCGATGATGAACATTATTAACGGTGGAAGCCACGCAGATAATAATGTCGATTTCCAGGAATTTATGATTATGCCTGTAGGTGCAGAAGATTTTGCCGATGCGTTAAGAATGGGAGCTGAAACTTTTCACACCTTGAAATCTGTTTTGAAAAAACGCGGCTATAGCACTGCCGTTGGTGATGAAGGCGGATTTGCTCCAAACCTAAAATCAAATGAAGAAGCGATTGAAGTTATTCTTGAAGCTATTCAAAAAGCCGGTTATAAACCTGGTGTAGATATCGGGATTGCGCTTGATCCTGCTGCAAGCGAAATGTGGTTAAAGGATAAAAAAGTTTACCAATTTTTCAAATCGGATAAATCTGAAATGTCTTCCGATAAACTTATAGAATATTGGGCAAACTGGGTAAAACAATATCCTATTCTTTCAATTGAAGACGGACTTTCTGAACACGATTGGGACGGCTGGGAAGTGTTAACAAAAAAACTCGGCGGGAAAATTCAATTAGTAGGTGACGATGTTTTTGTTACGAATACAGAAATTTTTGCTAGAGGAATTCAACGAGGAATCGCAAATTCAATTCTCATTAAAGTAAATCAAATCGGCACGTTAACCGAAACACTCGATGCAATTGAACTTGCAAAGAAAAACGGTTACACGGTAGTTATTAGTCATCGCTCCGGTGAAACGGAAGATACTACTATTGCAGATATTGCTGTTGCAACAAATGCCGGACAAATTAAATCCGGTTCTGCAAGCCGTACCGACCGCATCGCAAAATATAATCAGTTGTTGCGCATTGAAGAAGAATTAAGTCTCTCTGCAAATTTCTTAGGACTTGCAGCGCTTAATTACAAAGCATAACATTTATTTCATGAGCGGAAATGTTTTTTCCGCTCTTTTTACTTTTCATCCCTTATCCTTAGAAAAAAAATATGATTGGTGAATTCGCCGCTTTATTAACAGCTCTCCTCTGGTCTGCCACATCACTTTTCTTTTCCGAGGCGGCAAATAGAATTGGTTCCTTACAACTTAATATTAACAGATTAATTTTTGCAACTCTTCTCCTTGCTTCAACAATTATTCTCTTTCGGATCGATTATCATCTTTCACAAAATCAATTTTACTATTTGGGATTGAGCGGAATTATTGGATTAGTTATCGGCGATAGCTTTCTTTTCAAATCTTATCTTTATATCGGTCCCCGTTTTGCAATGCTATTAATGGCTCTTTCTCCGGGAATGGCGTCTTTACTCAGTTACTTTTTTCTTGGAGAAGTTATAAGCCCGCTGGGTATTTTTGGAATGATCATTACAATTTTTGGAATTGCGATTGTTGTTTTAGAGCAGAAATCCGGAACTAATTCAAAATACAAAATTACTCCGTACGGACTTTTTCTCGGCGCCATGGGAGCGCTTGGGCAAGCCGCGGGATTGATCCTGGCTAAGATGGCATTTAACCTTGGCGAGATAAACGGATTTGTCGCTACGTTTATAAGAATTTTCTCTTCCGTAATTATTTTCTTACCGATTGTATTGATTTTTAGAAAATACAAAAATCCCGTTAAGCTTTATAAAAAAGATTTGAAAGCGCTTGGGTTTACATTTGCCGGAAGTATTGTCGGACCGTTTCTCGGCATCACTTTTAGTCTGATCGCCGTCTCACACACTAAAGTTGGAATTGCCTCAACACTAATGTCAACCATGCCGATAATTATGCTGCCGATGATGCATTACATTTATCGTGAAAAAATTTCTCTACGCGGATATATTGGCGCAATAACTGCGGTTGCCGGAATAGCGATTTTGTTTCTTCATTGATAAGAAGAACAACCGGGAATCATTTACCGAACACAAGAATCAGTTAAGTTTTAATGGAATTTTAAGCAAAATGAATTGTCATTCTCGGGATTAAGCAATAATTTTACATAAAAAAAACCAGGAAAAATGTACACAAATCAAAATAGAGTAATTCTTCTTATTGCAGATATAAGCGGTTATACCAACTTTATGATCGCTAACCGTAAAACAATTTCGAAGAGCCATAAAATAATTATCGAATTGATTAATACAATTATCACACACATCGAATTGCCTCTTGAAGTTGCTAAGATTGAAGGCGATGCGGTTTTTCTCTTTGCTCTTAAAGGAAAAGATGAGGACGAATGGGAAATATTACGAAAAAAAATTGGTGAAAAGTTGATTACTTTTTTTGATATTTTCGCTGAAAAAGTTAATGAATTGCGAAGTTCGGTTCTTTGTGAAGATGATGTTTGTGTTGCAATCGAAACACTTAAATTGAAAGTTATTGTTCATACCGGTTACGCTGAACTTGTCTCGATCGGCACTTTTAAAGAACTTTCCGGAATTGATGTAATTCTTGTTCATAGGTTATTGAAAAATTCCATAAAAGAAAAAGAATATATTTTGATGACTGAATCTGCTTGCACAGAAATTATGTTCCCCAAAATAATTTGCATTGAGACCGGAACGGAAAAATATGATGATATCGGGGAAGTGAAAACATTTATTTATTACCACAAAAAGCCGGAATAAAAAAAGACGCAGATTTTGAAGAACAAAATCTGCGTCTGATAATTTATTTACTCTTATTCGGATAAGCCGGTGCTTCCGGGATTTTATTTTTCGCAGTCTTTAATTCTTCAAGAGCAGTTTGAATTGCTTTCTCCAACTGCTGATCAACTCCTTCATATTCAAGCGCCGGATCGTTATCAACATAAATATCAGGATCAACGCCGTAACCTTCCATGATCCATGATTTCCCTTCGTTATCATATCGCGAAAATTCAGGACGATTTAAATAACCGCCATCAACAAAAGGAAGAGTTCCACGAATACCGACAACTCCGCCCCATGAACGTTTGCCAATAAGTTTTCCAAGTTTTGCTTGTTTGAAGCGGTAACCAAAAATATCGCCGTCAGATGCAGAGAATTCATCTATCAACCCAACTTTTGGTCCAACGTGCATTCCACCCGGATCGTAAGTCGGTGCTGCATTTCTTGCAATGCCAACCATTGTCCATTCTCTTCTCAACCGTTCAATGATCATCGGGGAAACGTTTCCTCCGCCGTTGCCCCGGTCATCAATTATCAACGCTTCTTTCTGCAATTGCGGATAATATAATTTTGAAAATTGATTCAATCCATTCACACCCATATCCGGGATATGAATGTAACCAACTTTTCCATCGGTAGCTTTGTTTACTTTTTCAATATTATCTTGCACCCAATTGTAATAATACAACGGTTGTTCATCATCGGTTGGAATGACAACGGTTTCGCGGCTTCCTTCAATTTTAGGTGACGAATTAATTTTTAGTGTAACTTGTTTACCCGCTTTGTTTTCAAGCAGTTCGTAAATATTATTTACATCAGTCACCGGCTTGCCGTCAATTGTGGTAATGAATTCACCTTCTTTAACGTCAACGCCAATTTCAGATAAAGGCGAACGTGTTGCTTTATCCCAATTTTGTCCTTTAAGAATTCTTGTGATTTTATAGAAACCCGATTTATCTTTTTCCAACTTTGCGCCGAGAAGTCCAAGTTTTATTCTTTCAGCTTTTGGATAATCGCCGCCGCCAACATACGAGTGTCCCACGCTCAATTCACCGATCATTTCTCCTATGATGTAAGTTAGATCAGCGCGGTGATTAACATATTTAACAAGCGGTTCGTAGGTTTTGCGGACTTTCTCCCAATTATTCCCGTGCATATTCGGATCGAAAAAGAAGTCGCGCATCTGTCGCCACGATTCATTAAATATTTGTTCCCATTCCGCAGTGCGATCAAGATTCATTTTCATATCCGAAAGATTTAATTTTTCTTTCATTTCGATTTTTGCAGATGGAAGATCAATGATTGCGTATGAGTTTTCTGCACCAACTAACATTTTCTTTTTATCGGCAGAAATTTCATATCCGTTTATTTCACCCAACTCTGTTTCTTTTTGTTTTTTAAAATCAAATAAAAAGAGTTTTGATTTTCGTTCCGCTGAACTATTCCTTAGATAATAAAGGTTCGAAGCGGCCGAGGATAAATTCCTATAATTCCCGGCTATAGTTGGAATTTCAACTATGCGGTTTGTAATTCCATCTGCATCAACTTTAACGGAAACTTCCGGTTTACTTTCTTTCTTTTCAGATTTTTCAGTTGATTCTTTTTTATCTGTTTTCTTTTCATCTTTTATTTCAACTTCATCACTGGTTGGAGCGAAAGGAGATTTGGTATCTTTTGCCAGAGTAATCAAATATAATTTTGACATATCAACATAGGCGTGATTCCATTCCGTGTTGCTGTAAACCGGCGAAAAATTTCTGTCCGAAATGAAATACAAATATTTTCCGTCTTCGCTAAATGAAGGGCTGCCCGAATCGTACCAACCATCGGTTACTGCAAATAATTTTTTATCTTCAAGCGAATAGAGATAAATTTTTCCCATTCCGATCTCTTCGGGCTTTGCGAAAGAAATCCATTTGGAATCGGGCGACCATGTGAAATCTGTAATTTCCCAAGCTGTTGCCTGCTCAACTTGTGTGACGGCTTTTGATTCGACATCAACAAATTGTAAGCGAAGTTTTTTATCGTTCCACAAAATCTTTTTGCTGTCCGGCGACCATTCAATATTGAATTTATACGTGTCTGCACCTTTTGTTAATTGAACCGCCGTTCCGCTTCCATCCTGCGGTATGATGTAAATTTCATCTTCGCCGGAAGCGTCTGAAATATAAGCGATCCATTTTCCGTTCGGCGACCATTTGGAGCTTCTTTCATGCACTCCGGAAGTATTTGTAAGATTTCTCGTCGGACCATTTTTTTGAGGAACTGTAAACATTTCTCCGCGTGAACCAAACAATGCTCTTTTGCCATCAGGAGAAATTTCATAATTGGTTATTGATTTTGAAACATCGAGCAAGCCGCCTCTGCCAAGGCTGAAGTCTTCATTTAAATAGATTGGAACTTTTTCAAGTTTTTCGGATTGCAAATCGAATTTGTAAATGTACCCGCCGTTTTCAAACACAATTGCTTTATCGCCGAGAGAAGGAAATTTTACATCGAACTTGGTGAAAGAAGTCAGCTGCTTTGTTTCTTTGGTATCAAGTGAATAGGAAAAAAGATTGAGCGTTTTAGTTCTATCGGAAATAAAATAAATTTTGTTTCCGCTCCACATCGGAAAAATATCTTGTGCAGGATTGTTGGTGATGTTTTCAGTTTTTTTTGTTTTGAAATCGTAAATCCAAACATCATCTGCTTGACCGCCGCGGTAACGTTTCCAGGTTCTGAATTCACGAAAGACTCTGTTGTATGCCAATTTGGTTTCGTCGGGAGAATAAGAACAAAATCCGCCGCGGGGCAAAGGCAATTGCGCTGGCAAATTCCCTTCAGTATCAACTAAAAAAAGCTGTCCTTTAAAATCGTTGAACTCGATCATCCGCGAACGGAAAACAAGTTCGTTATTATTTTTCCAGGTCATCACAATATTATTCGGACCCATCCTATCGGAAACATCATCGCGGTTCAATGTTGCGGTGTAAGTAATTCGCTTTGGAATACCACCTTCTGAAGGCATTAAGTAAACTTCCGTGTTGCCGTCATATTGCCCGGAAAAAGCTAATTGTTTTCCATCGGGAGAAAATTTTGCGAACATTTCAAAGCCGACATCGTTGGTTAATTTGCGTGCTGTTCCGCCGCTTGCATCAACGGTATATAAATTACCGGCATACGTAAATACAAGCTGGCTGCCGTGAATAGTTGGGAAGCGGAGAAGCCTTGCTTCTTGCTGCGCAAAAATTTGCAGACCGAAAAGAAGCATTGTGAACAAGAGAGTTAGTCGTTTCATACGTAACCTTTTTGATAATTTGGAGAGAAATTTTAGTAAAAGTTAGCTGTTCAAATTTTTAATCGAAAGAATTTAATGAAGAACGGCAATATATTTTGATAGAAAAATCCCTATTGTTTCTTCTGTTGTACGGATCTTTTTTCTTTTAAGAACCATTCGTTATCTAATTGATTTATCTTTGCAACTTCGCTCAACCAGAGCAATTCGCGCGGTGCAGGATCGTCTTTAGAGATAACTAATTTTAAACATTCCTCAATGAATTCCTGCGCAACTACAGGTTTAGAAAATTGGATCGGTAAATTGGAAACAAAATCGTTTGCGAGAATGTTTTGCATTGTTTCGTTCAAAAAGTCTTGACTGAAACCGAAACGGCTTGAGGCGTTCGTGATGATGTCTTTTTCGCCTTCGTCAATTTTATTATTCATTTTTGCAACTATGAGGAGACCTTTTAAATAGTTGCTTTTATCGAGTATCGTGAACAATTCGCCTCCCTTTCATAATGTTGTACTGAAACTTAAGGAATATGTTTAACGATAGAAAGGAAATTTTTTTGTTATCCTTGCAAAGTTTGTAATTTATCATCGTGTCTAATTTTACTATTGGTGGAATTCGCCACGGCTCTGAAGATTATTAAATTGATTTGGAAATTTTAAGAGTAAAAATAATATGAGATACCGATTTACTTCAGTCGTTTTCTTTTTCCTTTTTGTTATTGCAAACTATGCACAGGAAATTCCGAAAAATAAATATGGGCTTCCGGTTGTAAATGATTTTGCTCTCTACAAAGAGCAAATAAAAAAAGACAGCGCGAAAGCATTAATTGATTTAGAAAAATTTATTCCCGGACTTTTTATTGATGTTCGTTATGCAAGTGAAAATAATTTTGCGAAGACGAAGTTTTATGAAAGTCAAAAGATTTTTTTACGTTTGCCCGCCGCTGTTGCGCTGAAAAAAATTCAAGAAGAATTACTTAAGCAAAATCTTTCTCTAAAAATATTTGACGCATACCGCCCTTATTCAGTAACTGAAAAAATGTGGGAATTTGTCCACGATGCACGCTATGCCGCAGATCCCAAAACCGGTTCACGCCATAACCGCGCCTGCGCTGTTGATGTTACTTTGGTTGATCTGGAAACGAAAACAGAATTAGAAATGCCCACTCCGTATGATGATTTTACTGAAAAAGCTCATCACAATTATAACAATTTGCCCGAAAACATTTTGAAGAACCGCGAACTGCTAAAAAAAATAATGACAAAATATGGATTTGAAACGATAACCTCCGAATGGTGGCATTATGATTTCTCCGGTTGGAAGAATTTTGAACTTCTCAATATTCCGTTTGAAGAATTAGAAAAGCATAGTATTTATTAAACGTAGCACAGACTTCAGTCTGTGCTAAAGAAACTGAAATAATTTAAATCCTTGCGAAACAAGAATTAATAATCTTGTGTATTTCGGAACTAATCTCTTAAAAAAATCATTTTAAAAGAAAACAAATTTTATAAGAGTAGTTATGCAAAAAGAAAATGAACCGACATCTCCAACCTCTGTGAAGAAATATAAGTTTTACGATTTTATTATGGCGGCATTCGTCACTATTCTACTCTGTTCAAATATTATCGGGGCAGAGAAGGTGGTTTCTTTGTTCGGATTTACTTTCGGTGCCGGAATTCTCTTTTTTCCCATCAGCTATTTTTTTAACGATATTTTAACAGAGGTTTACGGTTACGCCCGTTCGCGTAAAGTTGTTTGGGCTGGATTTGCAGCTTTAGGTTTTGCTTCTATCATGTCGGCTGTAGTTGTCGGTCTTCCCGCGGCTCCCGGATGGATACATCAAGACGCATATGTTGTTGTGTTTGGACAAACCACGAGAATTGTATTAGCCTCACTTACTGCTTTTTTCAGCGGGGAATTTGTCAACTCATTTGTGCTCGCAAAGATGAAACTCTCGACTAACGGAAAATATTTGTGGACACGTACCATCGGCTCAACTGTTGCCGGCGAGGCGATTGATTCATTAATCTTTTATCCAATTGCTTTTTATGGCTTTTGGCCCAACGATCTTCTCTTAAAAGTGATGATAACCAACTATGTTTTGAAAGTTCTTTGGGAAGTAATTGCAACGCCAATGACTTACAAAGTTGTAAATTTCTTAAAACGAAAAGAACACGAAGACTTCTACGACCGCAACACAAACTTTACTCCGTTCTCAATTGAAACGTAAAAGTAAATACAACTGAGAGAAAGATGATTATTAACATGAATGAATGTTTGAATGAAAACTTCAATTTCAAATAATCATCCAATCATGCATTCATTCAACCATCCATCGGTTAATTTTTTCAGTTGGAATTTAATAGTTAATTTTAACCACTAAATTATAGGAGTTAAAAATGAAGTTCAGAAAATCAGTTTTTGTTCCACTATTAATCAACATTTTTGTAATTAGTTTGTTCACTGGGTGTGTAAAGAAGGAAGATATGACGGAAGAATTTAAAAGATTTGTAAAAGACTACGAAGCAAAAGTAGCTCCGCTCTACACGGAAGCAAACACGGCTTACTTTAATGCAACAATCTCCGGCAAAGAAGAGGATTATAAAAAGTCCGCCGATCTTCAAGTTCAATTAAGTAAAATTTATGCTAACAAATCAGATTTTGCTAAGCTGAAAAGGATCAAAGCCTCGAACACAATTCAAGACGAACTGCTTAACCGCCAGTTGATCAAAATTTACAATGCGTATGCCTCTAATCAAATTGATGAAAAGAAACTTGAGGAAATGATCCGGCTGCAAAATGAAACGGAGAAAAAATTCTCAACATTCAGAGCGGAAGTTAACGGTAAAAAGATCACCGATAATGAAGTTGAAAACACTTTAAAAACTTCCACCGACAGCAAATTGCTTGAAACCACCTGGTCGGCAAGTAAAGTTGTTGCGGAGGTTATTCACGATGATTTCATCAAATTAATTAAGTTGAGAAATGAAGCCGCACGCGAACTCGGATATAAAAATTATCACGAAATGAGTTTAAAATTAAGCGAGCAAGATCCGCAAGAGATTGAAAATCTTTTAAATGAACTTGACGGGTTAACCAAAGACGCGTTCGCTAAACTTAAAGATGATGTTGATACACATCTTGCAAAAAAGTTTAATCTTCCAAAAGAAAAGTTGATGCCCTGGCATTATGAAAACCGTTTTTTCCAGGAAGCGCCGAAAATTTATAATGTAAATTTGGACAGCTATTACAAGGATAAAGATGTCGTCGCGTTAACAAGAAATTATTACGCCGGACTTGGTTTGCCAATTGATAACTTGATCGCCAAAAGTGATCTCTTTGAAAAAGAAGGAAAATATCAACACGCATATTGTTCAAACCTCAATAGGGGAAAGGACGTCCGCGTTGTATGCAACGTAAAACCAAATTACAATTGGATGGGAACTTTGCTTCATGAATTTGGGCATGCAGTTTATGATTATAACATTGACAGCACACTCCCCTGGAGTTTACGAGAACCGGCTCATACCTTCACAACCGAAGCAATCGCGATGATGTTCGGAAGAATGGCGAGCAACGGGCAATGGCTTGTTGATATGGTTGGAATTTCGAAAGAAGAAAAAGAAAAAATTGCGGATGAAAGTTTTAAATCGCTCCGTCTTGAACAATTAACGTTTAGCCGCTGGGTGCAAGTTGTTTATCGTTTTGAAAAAGGAATGTATGAAAACCCCGATCAGGATTTAAATAAATTGTGGTGGGATTTGGATGAAAAATATCAAATGCTCAAAAGACCCGAAGGTAGAAACAAACCGGATTACGCATCCAAAATTCATATCGCTCTTTATCCGGCATATTACCATAATTATTTAATGGGCGAGCTTTTGGCTTCTCAATTTTACGCTTACATCGTAAAAAATATTCTTCATTCAGATGATTTGAAAAACCAGAGTTTTGTAAATAAACCCGAAGTTGGAAAATATTTGTTAGATAAAGTCTTTAAGCCGGGAACGGAATATTATTGGAATGATATGATTGAAAAAGCAACCGGTGAAAAACTGACGGCAAAATATTACGCAAAACAGTTTGTTGAGTAAATACGATAGGAAGAAATTTAAAACAAAAAAGGCTATCAATTAGATAGCCTTTTTTATTAAAACTGAAAAATTTTATGAGCGGACAGAAATCTTTTTGTCTATGATAAGTTTTGCTAAATCAGACGTACCGTTCTTTGCAATAGTTTTAATACCGCGGGCGCTTATTTTTACGGTTACAAAACGACCAAGTTCCTGTACCCAAACTCTTTTTTTCTGCAAATTGGGTAAAAATCTTCTTTTAGTTCTATTATTTGCATGGGAAACATTGTTCCCTGAAACAGGTTTTAATCCTAATAATTGACAAGTTCTTGACATG